>CAMBBO010000036.1 GCA_945862935.1 Pseudorhodoplanes sinuspersici
CGAAGTCTTCTGCCGATTATGATCCGGGGCATCTCGGTCATCGTAAAGACGCTGACGCGATCCATGGTGCATCAGGCCTATCAGGCAGCGAAGCAAGGCGGGGTTGCATTTTCACTCGCGACCATCCCGACGACATTCGCCGAGCCGGCCAGAGGCGCCTTCGACACCGAATACATGAAAGCCTTGTTCAATGTCGGCCTTGAACAAGGTAAAAACGGTACAGCCTTTGTGTCTGAACCTCCGGCCGCGTGGCTACGACCTAGTCCTGCGTCCCGCTGAGTTTTTAAATGGAGCCTTTGTCATGACCACCCTATTGCGTCGCGCCATCTTGGGCCTCGCCTGCGCGACCGTGATTGCCTCCGGGCTGGCTGCAAGCCCGGCCGCCCAGGCGCAGACCGCCGCGGCGCCGGCAACTGCCGCGACCGCGCCGATAAAGACCGCCGCCAATTCCGACGGTGTCTGGAGCGTGCTGATCATCACGGAAAAGGGCCAATGCGACCGTGGCTACCGCTTTCCGGTCCGGATCGCTCGCGGCAAAGTCGGTCACCTCAATCCGAGTTCTTCGTTCAACATCGCAGGCAAAGTCAGTCCGGGCGGCGGCGTTATCGTGAAAATCAGCCGCGGGCAGCAAAGCGCAAGCGGCTCCGGCCGTATCGGGGGCTCGTCGGGCTCAGGCAAATGGAAAACCGCTTCGGGCGAATGCTCCGGCGTCTGGACCGCCGAACGGCGCGGATAAAAGGCCCTTCCGGTACGCTTATTGTTGACTTGAAGGGGGGCGGCCTTTAAGCCGTCCCCACTCTTGCGGGGGCGTAGCTCAGTTGGTTAGAGCGCTGCCCTGTCACGGCAGAGGCCGCGGGTTCGAGTCCCGTCGCTCCCGCCACCCCGCAAGTTCCATCATCCGCCGATTCGCCTGAAATTGGCTGGTATTCGGCGAAACAAGCCGTTCCCGCCCCTTGCCGAATCGTCTAAACGCCACAATCACTGGTTTTTCGTAACGCTGCTTTCGATGACAAGGAGGGCCACCCATGGCTGACAAGAAGCCAACGACACCGACGGTGACGGCGAAGCATCTCGCGGCCCAGCTTGCGGAGGGTCATCAGCTCTCCAAGAAGCAGGGCGAAGCGATCATGAACGATCTGGTCGAATCCATCACAAAGCATCTGAAGAAGGGCGACCGCATTCGTATCGGCGGCCTCGGCATCCTTCAGGTGCGCAAGCGCGCCGCTCGTATGGGACGAAATCCCGCGACCGGCGAGCAGATCCAGATCAAGGCGAGCAAAAAAGTCGCCTTCCGCGCCGCCAAGGAACTGAAAGAATCGATCTAAGCCGACAGGCTTTCATCAGACGACAAAACGCTCCCGCAAAACGGGAGCGTTTTTCTTTGGCCGTACAGCGCAATGGCACGCGCTTCTATCGCAGATTGGATGGAAGCAACGGTTGGTGGGCGATGACGGGATCGAACCGCCGACATCCTCCGTGTAAAGGAGGCGCTCTACCAGCTGAGCTAATCGCCCTCGCCGCCTCCTTAACGCGCGCATCCTGCGCCCGCAAGCCGACACAAGCCCGCGCAAAACGAAAAACGGCGGCGCGTGATGCACCGCCGTTTTCAATCGTGTCGCCAGCCCGCGATCAATGCGCGGTCAGGCCTTTACCGTCATCTTCACCGGCCGCCTCGGCGGGCTTCGCCGCCACAGGCTCTTCCCACTGGATCGGCTCAGGCTTGCGCACCAGCGCGCGCGCCAGAACCTCATCCATGCGCGAGACCGGCACGATTTCCAGACCGCTCTTCACGTTGTCCGAAATCTCGACCAGATCCTTCGCGTTTTCCTCCGGGATCAGCACTGTCTTGATGCCACCGCGCAAAGCCGCGAGCAGCTTCTCTTTGAGCCCGCCAATCGGAAGCACA
This sequence comes from Pseudorhodoplanes sinuspersici, assembly GCA_945862935.1. Taxonomy (GTDB): domain Bacteria; phylum Pseudomonadota; class Alphaproteobacteria; order Rhizobiales; family Xanthobacteraceae; genus Pseudorhodoplanes; species Pseudorhodoplanes sinuspersici_A. Next base: position 1,907 of record CAMBBO010000036.1, read on the forward strand.
CGGCCGCGCAGCGTGATTTCTCCAGTCATCGCGAGGTCGCGGCGTACCGGAATTCCGGTCATCGTCGAGACAATCGAGGTAACCATCGCAACACCCGCAGACGGACCATCCTTCGGCGTCGCGCCTTCCGGCACATGCACGTGGATATCGCGCCGGTCGAACAGCGGAGGTTCGATGCCGAAGGCAACCGCGCGCGAGCGGACGTAAGACGCCGCCGCCGAGATCGACTCCTTCATGACGTCACGCAAATTGCCGGTGACAGTCATGCGCCCCTTGCCGGGCATCATCGCGCCTTCGATGGTCAGAAGCTCGCCACCAACGTCGGTCCAGGCAAGTCCTGTCACGACGCCAACCTGATCTTCGTCCTCGATTTCGCCGTAGCGATATTTCGGCACGCCGAGATAATCAGGCAGGCTCTTGGCATCGACGGTAACGGTCTTCTTCTTCGAGATGATGATCTCTTTGACCGCCTTACGGATCAGGCTGGAAATCTCACGTTCGAGATTGCGCACGCCCGCTTCCCGCGTGTAACGGCGGATCACAGTGCGTAGCGCCTCATCGTCGATCGACCATTCCTTCGAATTGAGGCCGTGCTTGGTGATCGCATTCGGGATGAGATGCTTACGCGCAATCTCGGCCTTCTCGTCTTCGGTGTAGCCGGCGATACGGATGGTTTCCATGCGATCCATCAGGGGCGCAGGAATGTTCAGCGTATTCGCCGTGGTCACGAACATCACGTTCGACAGGTCGTAATCGACCTCGAGGTAATGGTCCGCAAACGTGTGGTTCTGCTCGGGGTCGAGAACCTCAAGCAAAGCCGAGGACGGATCGCCGCGGAAATCGGCACCCATCTTGTCGATCTCGTCGAGCAGGAACAGCGGATTGCTGGTCTTTGCCTTACGCATCGACTGGATGATCTTGCCCGGCATCGACCCGATGTAAGTCCGGCGATGTCCGCGGATCTCCGCTTCGTCACGCACGCCGCCAAGCGACACGCGCACGAATTCGCGGCCGGTCGCTTTCGCGATCGACTTGCCGAGCGAGGTCTTGCCGACGCCCGGAGGGCCGACGAGGCACAGGATCGGTCCGGTCAGTTTGTTGGCGCGCTGTTGCACGGCGAGATACTCGACGATGCGCTCCTTGACCTTCTCTAGGCCATGATGGTCCTGATCGAGAACGTCCTGCGCAAGGTTGAGATCCTTCTTGACCTTGGAACGTTTGCCCCAGGGGATCGACAGCAGCCAATCGAGATAGTTGCGCACGACCGTCGCCTCGGCCGACATCGGAGACATCTGCCGCAGCTTCTTGAGTTCGTGCGTCGCCTTCTCGCGCGCTTCCTTGGAGAGCTTAGTCTTCTTGATCTTGTCTTCGAGTTCGGCGAGTTCGTCCTTGCCGTCCTCGTCGCCCAGCTCTTTCTGGATCGCCTTCATCTGCTCGTTGAGATAATACTCGCGCTGCGTCTTCTCCATCTGGCGCTTGACGCGCGTACGGATGCGCTTCTCGACCTGCAAGACCGAGATTTCGCTTTCCATCATGCCGAGCACCTTTTCGAGGCGCTCAGGCAGGCTCGCGGTTTCCAGAATCGCCTGCTTGTCGGCGATCTTGACGGCCAGATGCGACGCAACGGTGTCAGCAAGCTTGGCATAGTCCTCGATCTGCTGGACCACGCCGACAACTTCGGGCGACACCTTCTTGTTGAGCTTCACGTAGCTTTCGAATTCGGTCGCGACCGAACGCGCAAGCGCCTCGGCCTCGACGCGCTCGCCGATATTGTCATCGAGCACGACGGCATCGGCTTCGAAATATTCGGCACGGTCGGTGTATTTGAGAACCTTCGCCCGCTGTGCGCCTTCGACCAGCACCTTCACGGTGCCGTCCGGCAGCTTCAGCAATTGAAGGACGCTCGCGAGCGTGCCGATCTCGAAAATGGAATCTGTTTTTGGTTCGTCGTCGGAGGCGTTCTTCTGCGTCGCGAGCAGGATGAACGAGTCCGAACGCATCACCTCTTCCAGCGCCTTGATCGATTTTTCGCGGCCGACAAAAAGCGGCACGATCATGTGCGGAAAGACAACGATGTCCCGCAGCGGAAGGACCGGATAGGCCTTCGTTTCGCCGGGGGTGAGTGGCGGGCGCTGTTTTGGGGTGGTCATAGCCCGAAGTCCTTATTGTTGTGCCCCTCGATCGAAGCCCGCCCAATGCGCTGCTTCAATGGAGTGCCGTGGAGTGCAGTAAGCGCGGGCAAGGCGTGAGCGTCTTTTCACGCTTGAAACGACAAGAACGCGAACCCCACCCGGTGGAATCAACACTTTGTACGCTTTACGTTCGCCTCACATAGGTGGAGGCGACATCCCGTAGTGTCAAGTAAACGCACGCAAACGGGTAAATGCACGAACCGCGCCACAGCGAAGCCGTCCTGAGGACGGTTTCACTGGCCTATTGCTAGCCGATTCTGCCTTGAAGGCGTCAGGCGCTGGCGTTGCCGGTTTCGGCGGCGCGGTCAGCATAAATGTAAAGCGGCCGGGCGGTTCCCTCGACAACTTCGCGGGAGATCACGACCTCCTCGACGCCTTCGAGGCTCGGCAGGTCGAACATGGTGTCGAGCAGGATGCCCTCCATGATCGAGCGCAAACCACGCGCGCCAGTCTTGCGTTCGATGGCCTTGCGGGCAATCGCACCAAGAGCCTCTTCGGCCAAAGTCAGGTCGATCGATTCCATCTCGAACAGTCGTTGGTACTGCTTCACCAGCGCATTTTTCGGCTCGACCAAAATCTTCTTGAGCGAGGCCTCGTCCAGATCTTCCAGCGTCGCGACGACCGGCAGGCGGCCGACAAATTCCGGGATCAGGCCGTACTTGAGCAAATCCTCAGGCTCGACATGGCGGAAAATTTCACCAGCCTTGCGATCCTCCGGCGCTGAAACCTTCGCTCCGAACCCGATCGAGGTCGACTTGCCGCGCGTGGAGATGATCTTCTCAAGCCCCGAGAAGGCGCCACCGCAGATGAAGAGAATGTTGGTGGTGTCTACCTGCAGGAATTCCTGCTGCGGATGCTTGCGGCCGCCCTGCGGAGGCACGGAGGCAACGGTGCCTTCCATGATCTTCAACAGCGCCTGCTGCACGCCCTCGCCCGACACGTCGCGCGTGATCGACGGGTTGTCGGACTTGCGCGAAATCTTGTCGATCTCGTCGATATAGACGATGCCGCGCTGCGCGCGCTCGACGTTATAGTCGGCCGACTGCAGCAGCTTGAGAATGATGTTTTCGACGTCCTCACCGACATAACCCGCTTCGGTCAATGTCGTCGCGTCCGCCATCGTGAACGGCACATCGAGAATGCGCGCCAGCGTCTGAGCCAGCAGCGTCTTGCCCGAGCCGGTCGGCCCGATCAAAAGTATGTTCGACTTCGCAAGCTCGACGTCGTTGTGCTTGGTCTGGTGATTGAGCCGCTTGTAGTGATTGTGGACGGCGACCGAGAGCACCTTCTTGGCGTGATCCTGTCCGATCACATAGTCGTCGAGAACCTTGCGGATCTCTTTCGGAGTCGGAATGCCGTCGCGCGACTTAACCAGCGAGGACTTGTTCTCCTCGCGGATGATGTCCATGCAAAGCTCGACGCATTCGTCGCAGATGAACACGGTGGGACCTGCGATGAGCTTGCGCACTTCGTGCTGGCTCTTGCCGCAGAACGAGCAATACAGCGTGTTCTTGGAATCGTTGCCGCCAGCCTTGCTCATTCTCTGCTCCGTCGTCCCATGGCAAACGCCTCAGCGTCCGCTACGAATTTCTCACTAACATCTGCAGCCGCGAAAACTGTGGCCGCAATCAACAATCCCTCCCCCAGGAGCTCTGTCTTTCAACCGAGTCTTACTCCAACTCTAACGAAGCATGCTAAGGCCCAGACGATCAAGAATCGATTAACGATAACAAGGCCGCCACGATCCTGCCACGAAATCGGCAGGGAACCTGCCATTCCGCGTTGTCACACCGGCTTCGCCAGAGGGTCTTCGAACCGCTTGTCGATCACCTTGTCGACAATGCCGAAATCGCGCGCCATCTCGGCGGTCAAAAAGTAATCACGCTCCAGCGCGTCCTCGATCTTCTTGATCGGCTGGCCGGTGTGCTTCATGTAAATCTCGTTCAGCCGCTTTTTCAGGTTCAGGATTTCCTGAGCGTGCAGCATGATGTCGGTCGCCTGCCCCTGAAACCCGCCGGAGGGCTGGTGGACCATGATCCGCGCATTCGGAAGCGAGAACCGCAGGTCCTTCTCGCCTGCCGCGAGCAGAAGCGAGCCCATCGAAGCTGCCTGGCCGACGCACAGGGTCGAGACGGCCGGACGGATGAATTGCATTGTGTCGTAGATCGCCATACCCGACGTCACCACTCCGCCGGGGGAGTTGATGTACATCGAGATTTCTTTTTTCGGATTCTCGGCTTCGAGAAACAGAAGCTGGGCGACCACGAGCGTGGACATGCCGTCTTCGATCGGCCCGGTGATGAAGACGATCCGCTCCTTGAGCAGCCGCGAGAAAATATCATAGGCGCGCTCGCCACGGTTGGTCTGCTCGACCACCATCGGAACGAGGTTCATGTAAGTCTGGACAGGATCTCTCATAACGGCTCCTCCGCCCCGACAGGGCGTTCACCCGAATCACGGGGGCGCTAGAATCAATGCGCTAGAATACCTGCGAGCGCGCGCAGATCGACTCCGAGCCGGACCTTATTCGGCAAGAATATCAGGCCGCTTGGGCGTCGTCGTCGCGGTACAATTCCTCGCGAGACACCGGCTTCTCGGTGACGTTCACAAGCTCGAGCAGGAAATCGATGACCTTCTCTTCGTAAATCGGCGCGCGCAGGTTTTCGGCTGCGGCGGGATTCTTCTGGTAGAGGTCCCAAATCTGCTGTTCTTGTCCGGGGAATTGGCGGGCGCGATCGACGATTGCCTTGGTCAGCTCTTCGTCGGTGACCCTGATATTGTTCTTGTAGCCGATTTCCGCAAGGACCAAGCCGAGACGCACGCGGCGGTCGGCAATGTTGCGGTAATCCGCGCGCGCGGCTTCCTCGGTGGTGCCTTCGTCGGCGAAAGTCTTCTTCTCCTTCGCCATTTCGTCCACCACGCCCTTCCACATCGTCTCGAATTCGGTTTCGAGCAGAGCGGGCGTGACTTCAAATTTATGCAGCGCGTCGAGCTTGTCGAGAAGCATGCGCTTTACCTTTTGGCGCGTCACGCCGGCATGCTCCTGCGTGAGACGGCCTTTCACAGCGTCCTTGAGCTTCGAAAGTGAATCAAGCCCGAGCGACTTTGCAAAATCGTCGCCGACCACAACGTCACCGGGCGTCTCGATCGATTTCGCCTTGACGTCGAACTCGGCTGCTTTGCCGGCGAGCGCATCCGAAAGATAGTTTTCAGGGAATGTCACTTTGACGAGGCGCTGATCGCCCGCACCAACGCCGATGAGCTGGTCTTCAAATCCGGGAATGAAGGTATTCGAGCCGATAAGCACCTGAATGTCTTCGGCAGAACCGCCCTCAAATGCTTCGCCGTCGATCTTGCCGACGAACGAAATTGAGACCCGGTCGCCCTTCTCTGCCTTGGCACCTTCGGCTTTCGGACCGAACGGCCGATTTTGTTCGGCGATCTTCTGAATGCCTTCATCGACCTCCGAATCCGCCACCGGCGCAACCGGCTTATCGACGCTGATCGTCTTGAAATCCGCGAGTTGGATCGGCGGAAGGATGTCCATCGTGACGGTATATGCGAGGTCGGACTTGCCGCTCAGAACTTCGTCGACGGCATTCTCCTCCTCCGGCATCTTGATCTGCGGTTCCATCGCAAGACGGAAGCCATGATCGGTCACGATCTTGGTGTTCACGTCGCGCAACGCCGCCTCGATCGCTTCGGCCATAGCGGCCTTGCCGTAGATGCGCTTCAGATGCGCCACAGGCACCTTGCCCGGCCGGAAGCCGTTGATGCGCACGCGGTCCTTCAATTCCCCGAGGCGCTCGACCAGCCGTCCTTCAAGTTCGTTCACAGGAACGACAACCTGAAATTCGCGACGCAAACCTTCTGAAACCGTTTCGGTGACCTGCATAGTCGACGCTTCTCGTTCCTGGCGGCGATCGCCGCGCCATGATGTGTTCGCTTCGAAGGAAGCCGGTTGTCTTGACGGTCTGGTGCGGGCGGAGGGACTCGAACCCCCACAACTTTCGTCACTGGAACCTAAATCCAGCGCGTCTACCAATTCCGCCACACCCGCCTGTAGGCGCCTGCGCGGCGTTAAGGCCGAGCGGCGCGGTGTATAGCATGTGACATTCCCGGCGCACTAAAAAAATGGCCCGCAAAGGGCCTGCCAGCGGCGGTTCGCCGCGTTTGCCACAGCCTCAATATTCCGCCATCCCGGCATCGTGGCGAACCATCCCTCACCCTCCCTGACCCGGCGGCAATTCATTGGCGGATCGACCGCACTCGCCTGCCTTTGGCCAAGCCACCTGATCGCGCAAACCTTGCCGATCCTGCGGGTGCAGCCGGGCCGTTTGTCCCTTCCATCGGGCAATGTCGCGATCCTGGGATTCGGCGGCACTGCGCCCGGACCAATCCTGCGCGCCCGCAAAGGCGAAGAACTCAAGATTCGCATCAGGAACGATCTCGACCGTGAGATGAACGTCCACTGGCATGGGATCAGGGGATTGCCGGGTTTGGGCGGCCCCGACGCGTCTCAGCCGTGGATCGGACCGGGTGAAGAACGTGGCGGGACTATTTTCCTACGGGACGCTGGTACTTTTCTTTATCGCGGCATAACGCGGAATGCGCTGAAGGGAATGGATCGGCTCTACGGCGCGCTTGTTGTTGACGAGACGCAACGACCGAGTGCGGATCGCGACGTGGTTCTCGTTCTCGATGAGTGGCGCGTCGATGGCGAAGGGCAAGCTGTCGATCCGCAATCGCTGCTTTACAAGTCGAGCGTCGCGAAAGCCACCGCGAATAGCGCAAGCCCGTTTGAAATTTCAACGCGAAACAACGAGCGCCTGCGGTTACGGCTGATCAATGCAACCGCGCGGCACGCCTTTGCACTACGTTTCGAAAATCATCCGGTGCGCGTCATGGCGATCGACGGCCAGCCCGCCGAACCGTTTCTCGCCCGCGACAACAAGGTGCTGCTTGGGCCGGGCAATCGCATGGACCTGTTCGTCGACATGCTTCTGGCGCCCGGCTCCACTGCTCAGATCGTCGCCGCACACCAAGGGCGGGAGTCGACAATCGCCCGTTTCACCTACACCGCTGAAATACCACTCCGGTCAAAGCCGCTGGACGATCCATCGCCACTTCCTCCTAACGCGCTGCCTGAGCGCATCGACTTGCGAAGTGCGTTCCGTGCCGAGCTACCACTCCATGAGTCCGGGGAAAGTCCAGCCGATCTGAATTCGCGTCTCATGGCATCGCCCGGTTTCGCCACCGCGCCGCTCTTTTCGGTGAAGCGAGGCAGGCCGGTTGCGCTATCAATTTCAAATTCGATGACGAATGCCGTCGCAATCCACATTCATGGTCATTGCGTTCGCCTTCTCGACCGGATGGACGACGGCTGGAAACCGTTCTGGCTCGACAGCCTCATGGTCGAGCCGCGAGAAATTGTGCGTGTTACGTTCGTTGCAGATCGCCCGGGCAAATGGCCGATCGAATGTCAGGCGATAGAACGGCCGGAGCGCATCAACGCATGGTTTGAAATCACGTAAGGCCGGAGCGGTCGAACCACCCCGTTCGCCGATAGACCCGCGGCAGCATTTCCGGAAGATCTTCCGCGATCAGTCCCGGACCGAATTCCTTCGCAGCCTCGCCGTGGCACCAAACGGCAGCGCAGGCCGCCTCGAAACCCGGCATTCCCTGCGCGGCAAGACCGGCGATCATTCCAGCCAGCACGTCGCCGGCGCCTGCGGTGGCAAGGTAGGCTGGCGCATTCTCCGCGATGGCAGCACGGCCATCCGGCGCGGCGACAACGGTGTCTGGACCCTTCAGCACAACAATCGCAGATGTTTCATGTGAAGCAACACGAGCTGCTTCAAGTTTTTGTTTAACCGAAGGAATTAGCTCTACAGTCCTGAATAATCGAGCGAATTCACCCTCGTGAGGCGTTAGAATCGCGCATGATTCGCGCCGATTCGCAAGCGCTTTTGAGAGCATTTCCGGGTTATCCGCAAAACTTGTCAGCGCGTCGGCATCGAGGATGGCCGCGCGCGATCCGGCGAGGGCTGCCAGCACCATTTCGCGCATCGGCGCACCAACGCCCCCACCCGGTCCAAGGACAATCGCGTTGAGCCGGGGGTCGGTAAGCATCGCCGAAAGCTCGCCTGCCCCGTCGACGGGACGCACCATCACCGCTAGGCTGCGTGCGGCGTTGACCGCGAGCGCGTCGCGCGGGCTTGCGATGGTCACAAGACCGGCCCCGGCGCGAAGCGCACCGCGAGCGGCGAGCCGGGCAGCGCCGGTCGACGAAACGCCGCCGGACACTACAACGGTGTGACCGCGCGCATATTTGTGCGCGTCAACCTGCGGGACCGGAAAACAGGACGACCAAAGCCCCGGCACGTTGACGAAGGTCTTCGGCCCGATCGCTTCCAGCACCCGTTCCGAAATGCCAATCTGCGCGACAGCCACCGGCCCGCAATGCAGCCTGCCCGGCAAAAGGACATGTCCGGGCTTTCGACGAAAGAACGTCACGGTTCTGGTGGCCCGGACGGCCGCGCCCATCACAGCACCGCTGTTGCCGTTGATACCGCTTGGCAGATCGACAGCTACAATCGGGACGCCGCTCTCGTTCATTGCCTCGATCATCGCGCGTGCTTCGCCCTCAACAGGACGATCAAGCCCTGCCCCGAACAGCGCATCGACAATGACGCCAGCGGATTTCAGCGCGGCGGGCGGCGCCTCTTGCGTATCGCCGGACCATGCCTGAGCTGCTGCAAGTGCATCGCCTTTTAGGCGGCTGCGGTCGCCAACGAAAAGGACCCGCACGGCGCGGCCCTGCCCGGCTAGGATACGCGCTGCGACAAACCCATCGCCGCCGTTGTTGCCGGGGCCGGCGACGAATGAGATGGCAAGGCCCGACGGGAAATTCGCAGCAACAGCGTCCGCAACAGCGCGACCCGCATTTTCCATGAGCACCGTGCCTGGAATTCCTCCGGCGATTGTGAGCCGGTCCGCTTCTCCCATCTCCGATGTCGTCAGCAATTCGAACATACGATCGCATCCATCGAGACTGCGTACGAATTAACCAGTTCGCTCATTTAATGAGCAGCACATCGCCTCGAACATGACCACACGCGCGGATTATGTTGTTAAATACTTGAGCCGAAATGTAAAATCGCTGCCAAGCGGGCTGGCACAGGACCTGCTAACGGCAAACGGGCTCTTTCCGGGGCGTAACAACCGGAAAACCGGAGAGGAAATGCATGAAGAAGATCGAGGCGATCATCAAGCCGTTCAAGCTCGACGAGGTGAAGGAAGCGCTTCAGGAAGTCGGCCTGCAGGGCATCACCGTGACTGAAGCCAAGGGCTTCGGCCGGCAGAAGGGTCACACCGAGCTTTATCGCGGTGCCGAATACGTGGTCGATTTTCTCCCCAAGGTGAAAATCGAGATTGTGCTCGGGGATGACATGGTCGAAAAAGCGGTGGATGCAATCCGCCGCTCCGCCCAGACCGGACGTATCGGCGATGGAAAAATTTTCGTTTCCAACATCGAAGAAGCGATCCGGATCAGGACGGGCGAATCCGGGTTGGATGCCATCTAGTTGCCGGCAACAGAAACACGGCCCGTCTGAGAAGAGGGAACGCGTTCAATGACGACTGCTAAAGACGTCCTGAAAATGATCAAGGACAACGACGTAAAGTACGTCGATTTCCGCTTCACCGATCCGCGCGGCAAGTGGCAGCATGTCACGTTCGACATCACCATGATCGAAGAGGAAACATTCGCGGAAGGCATCATGTTCGATGGTTCGTCTATCGCCGGCTGGAAGGCGATCAACGAATCCGACATGTGCCTGATGCCGGATCCGGCCAGCGCCTGCATCGATCCGTTCTTTGCCGAGACGACGCTCGTCATCACCTGTGACGTACTCGAGCCGACGACCGGCGAGCCGTATAATCGCGATCCGCGCGGCATCGCCAAGAAGGCCGAAGGTCTGGTGAAGGCTTGGGGCATTGGCGACATGGTCTATTTCGGACCGGAAGCAGAGTTCTTCGTGTTCGACGACGTCCGCTTCAAGGCGGACATGTACAACACTGGTTTCAAGATCGACTCGACCGAACTGCCGACCAATCGTGACACCGAATATGAGGGCGGCAATCTCGGCCACCGCATCGGCACCAAGCTCGGCTACTTCCCCGTCCCGCCGATGGACTCCGCACAGGACATGCGCGGCGAAATGCTCGCCTCCATGGCGAAGATGGGCGCGAAGGTCGAGAAGCATCACCACGAAGTCGCATCCGCGCAGCACGAACTCGGCCTGAAATTCTCGCCGATGGTTCAGATGGCCGACATGATGCAGGTTTACAAATACTGCATCCATCAGGTCGCGCACATCTACGGCAAGACAGCGACCTTCATGCCGAAGCCAGTCTACGGCGACAACGGCTCGGGCATGCATTGCCATCAGTCGATCTGGAAGGACGGCAAGCCGCTCTTCGCCGGCAACAAATACGCCGACCTTTCGGAAAGCTGCCTGCATTACATCGGCGGCGTCATCAAGCACGCGAAGGCTGTCAACGCTTTCACAAACCCGACGACGAACTCGTACAAGCGTCTCGTTCCGGGTTTCGAAGCGCCGGTCCTTCTCGCCTATTCTGCGCGCAACCGTTCGGCGTCGTGCCGCATTCCGTACACGACGAACCCGAAAGCCAAGCGTGTTGAAGTGCGCTTCCCCGATCCGCTCGCCAATCCGTATCTTGCCTTCGCAGCCTTGCTGATGGCGGGCCTCGACGGCATCAAGAACAAGATCGATCCGGGCTCGGCGATGGACAAGGATCTTTACGATCTGCCGCCTGCCGAACTGAAGCAGATCCCGACCGTGTGCGGCTCGCTGCGTGAGGCGCTGGAAAACCTCGACAAGGATCGCGCATTCCTCAAGGCCGGCGGCGTGTTCGATGACGATTTCATCGACAGCTACATCGACCTGAAGATGACGGAAGTGATCCGCTACGAGCACACGCCGCATCCGGTCGAATTCGAGATGTATTATTCTGCGTAAGCAACGCGGCTCTCGATGACAAAATCAGAAAGGGCGCTCTGCGGAGCGCCCTTTTTTCTGGCTCGACTGAATACGCTGAAGCGTTAGCATTGCCGCTTGTGGATTGAGGATGCCGTGACGGCACTAGAAAACATCGTCAACGAAATTGCCGCAGAGATGCGGCTTCGTACCGATCGCGGCGAGGTTGCAAGCTACATCCCCGAGCTCGCGGGGGTCCATCCGAGCGCATTTGGCCTCGTCGTCATCGACGCCGAAGGCAAGGTCGCTGCGGCAGGCGATTGCGATACGCCCTTCTCCATCCAGAGCATATCCAAGATTTTCACGCTCACGCTCGCGCTCGGCAAGGCGGGCGACCGGCTATGGAAACGCGTCGGGCGCGAACCGTCCGGCAGCGCGTTCAATTCCATTGTGCAGCTCGAATACGAGCGCGGCGTTCCGCGAAACCCCTTCATCAATGCCGGTGCGATTGCTGTTACGGATTTGATCTTGTCAGGCCATCAGCCGCGCGAAGCGATCGGAGAAATTTTGCGCTTCGTGCAATTCGTCGCCGACGATTCAACAATCGCTATCGACGAAGCAGTCGCCGCATCCGAGCAGCGAACGGGTTTCCGCAATACCGCGCTCGCCAACTACATGAAATCGTTCGGCGTGATCGATAACCCGGTGCACTACACACTCGGCGTCTATTTCCATCATTGCGCGATTGCGATGTCGTGCCGCCAGCTTGCGATGGCAGGACGCTATCTCGCGCATGGAGGAATCAATCCGGCAACCGGCTATTCTGTAATTCAGGCAGAGCGCGCGCGGCGCATTAACGCGGTAATGCTGACCTGCGGCCACTACGATGGTTCTGGGGAATTCGCCTACCGCGTGGGACTGCCCGGCAAGAGCGGCGTCGGCGGCGGCATATACGCGGTCGCCCCTGGTAAGGCGTCTATCGCGGTGTGGTCGCCAGGGCTCGACGCCAACGGCAATTCGCGGCTTGGGCGCGTGGCACTAGAAATCCTGGCCAAACGCACAGGCTGGTCGATCTTCGGCGGAGACAGGCCGTCGGCTTGAAGCCGGTGTCAGTTCTTGCGCGCGCGTTCTTCTTCGATCGCGTCCTGATGATACCAGCTGGCGCCAATCGCGATCCCCGCAAAACGGGACGGCGCGAACGCGCTGCTGCGATCAAGATCGGGGGCGAAACGGCCCCGAAGCGGGAATTGGATGATCTCGGCGGATTCCTGGGGTGCATTCGGTGTCATTGTTCGGCTCCTTCTCGGCAGAATTGGGCCGCGCGAGGCGACTCTCTGGGAACCAATATAACGCTCAGAAGCTGAATCGGTCCTTGTGCCTGTCATCACATCAACGTTTGGCTACGGAATGGGCAGCGGCGCATAATCGGGCTGCCCAAAGACTGGTGCCGATCCCCGATTTTCTTATGCACTGCAATAAATGCCGCATTCCGAGGCATGCTCGTCCAGTTGGCATATTTAATGCTTGAATATGGCCCGGCGATTGGCGGCCGGGTGCCGTTGGCGCCTGAAGCTCGGCTTCAGAACTGAAAAAACGCGTCAAACAGCTAACGAGAGAGACGAAATGACAAAGTACAAGCTCGAGTATATTTGGCTCGACGGTTACACGCCTGTTCCAAACCTGCGTGGCAAAACGCAGCTCAAGGACTTCGCCCGCTTCCCGAAGCTCGAAGAACTTCCGCTCTGGGGCTTCGACGGTTCGTCAACGATGCAGGCCGAAGGCCGCTCGTCCGATTGCGTGCTCAAGCCAGTCGCGGTTTATCCAGACGGCGCGCGCACCAACGGCGCTTTGGTCATGTGCGAAGTCATGATGCCGGATGGCGTCACCCCGCACTCGACCAACAAGCGCGCAACCATTCTTGACGACGCCGGCGCATGGTTCGGCTTCGAACAAGAATACTTCATGTACAAGGACGGCCGCCCGCTCGGCTTCCCGACTGCAGGTTATCCGGCGCCGCAGGGCCCGTATTACACCGGCGTCGGCTACAGCAACGTCGGTGCGGAAGCGCGCGAAATCGTCGAGAAACATCTCGATCTCTGCCTCACCGCCGGCATCAATCACGAAGGCATCAACGCCGAAGTGGCAAAGGGCCAGTGGGAATTCCAGATCTTCGGCAAGGGCTCCAAAAAAGCCGCCGACGAAATGTGGATGGCCCGCTACCTGTTGCAGCGCCTGACCGAAACCTACGGCATCGACATCGAGTATCACTGCAAGCCGCTCGGCGACACCGACTGGAACGGCTCGGGCATGCACGCCAATTTCTCGACCGAGTATATGCGTACGGTCGGCGGCAAGGCCTATTTCGAAGCTTTGATGGCGGCCTTTGAAAAGAATCTCATGGACCACATCAACGTCTATGGCCCTGACAACGACAAGCGCCTGACCGGCAAGCACGAGACAGCGCCCTGGAACAAGTTCAGCTACGGCGTGGCCGACCGCGGCGCTTCGATCCGCGTGCCCCACTCCTTCGTCAAGGGCGACGCATACAAGGGCTACCTCGAAGATCGCCGTCCGAACTCGCAAGGCGATCCGTACCAGATCGCTTCGCAGATCCTGAAGACGATCGCATCCGTTCCGGCCAGCGCGAAAGCGGCGGCCTGAAAGACCATCCTCGCCGCGCTTCTCGCGCGGTGAGGCTCGCGTTTCCTCCTCGCATCGCAAGCGCGATGAACTTCAAGGGCGCTCTACGGAGCGCCCTTTTTCTTTGACGTCAAAATTGAGAAAGAGCGACGACGACAATGGCGACCAGCATCGCGCCAGCTGCAATCGCAGGCCATGGCGAGGCGCGGTACATTCCCGCAGCGCGGCGCTCAACAATGATCTCTGCTTCAAATTCGTCCGACGACGAATAAGCGCATCCCAATGCGCGACCCGCCAGAGCCGTCTCGTTTTCGAGCGTCAGGCTGGACTGGTGAAGCGTGGCGATTGACCGAAGCTGCATGCCGACAGGGTAAGCCCTGTTGGTAAACGAGATATGACTTTGCGATTTTCGGCTGAATATCGGCGATTTTACGCGCTTGCTGGCGCGATCCCGGATTCGACGGCGTGCCTAGAGGCCGATTCATTGCAATGCAACGGAGGCCCTTCGACGTGCGGCAATTGCGGTTCGCCAATGTCGGAATCGGCCACCACACAATTGCGGCCACCTGACTTGGCGCGATAAAGCGCCCTGTCGGCGCGCGACAGGAGTTGCGGAATTGTGCAATCGCGTCCGGGAGACAATGTGGCTCCTACACTCACCGTTGCGTTAATCTGCCGTCCCGCGATGTTTCGACCGGCAAGTTCAAACGCTAATCGAACGCGCTGTGCAATCCCGATTGCATCATCCAGACCGGCCGGAAGAATGGCGACAAACTCCTCGCCACCCAATCGGCCGAGAATGTCTTCACTGCGCATCGTCGTGGTAATCGTTGAAGCAAAGAGCCGGAGGGCATCGTCTCCGGTGTCATGCCCGAAGCGATCGTTAATCGACTTGAAATGATCGAGATCGAACATCAGCACCGAAACCGGCTTGTCTTTACGCAGCCGCGAGTCGAGAAGTTTCTGCGCGTGTTCAAAAAATCCGCGACGATTGAACAATCCTGTGAGTGCGTCGGTGAGCGCTGCAGTTCGATGCAGCGTCAGCGATTGCTCCTTCGCCATTACGACCACGATGAACGCCGTGCCGACGACGTACAGAAGCGTAAGCAACGCAAACAAGGCGAATACGCCTTCACCGAATCCCTGAGCCGCTCGCGGAAAGGCGTATTGCACCATAATCGGCGACAGAAAGACGACGCCGTGAAGGGCCGCAAGCAACACGGCATGGCGGTGCGTGCTCCGTTCGGCGCGCCGCTCGCGCTTCAACTCGATAGCAGTCAGCGACACATAGATGGCGATGATGATGGACGACAGGACAATCCGGACCTGTTCCGAGCCCGCCACGTCCGGATTGCGCGTTACGGCAAGCCAGATAATCGCGCCGCCCGCCATCGCGAGCCCCAGCATGGCGCGACCATGAAACATCCGCGCGCCGTTCCAGATCATTCCGCAACACAGGAACAGCATGGCGCTGGCAAGGTCCTGCGACCATGGCCCGATCACAGCGGGTTGCAGCAACCATAGCGCTACGGAAAATCCGCCGATCAGATACGCAAGCGCCCACCATCCAAGCGCGCGCACCGAACGATCCTGCAGCCACAGCATTACCAGAAACAGGCCTAGCAATGCCGTGACGCAAATCGACACGACGAAGAGTGTTGGAAGATCCAACGGCATTCCAAAATTCCCCGACAGAACAGACTTTCGGATTCGTTTCTTCTCGTTTGTTCCTAAGCAATAACGCTGATGCTTTTCGCAGCCGTTTCCTTTGCACAGAGGATTTTCGGGAAAAGAACGCGTCAGTTTTCGTTAAAAAAAGCGCAATAAAAAAGGGGCCCGAAGGCCCCTTTTCCGCAACATGCGATAACTGCTTTTAGCGCTTGGAGAACTGGAAGGAACGGCGGGCTTTCGCGCGTCCGTACTTCTTGCGTTCGACCACGCGGCTGTCGCGCGTAAGGAACCCCCCACGCTTCAGCGAGGTACGCAGATCCGGCTCGAAATAAGTCAGCGCCTTGGAGAGGCCGTGACGCACGGCGCCCGCCTGCCCCGACAATCCGCCACCGGAGACGGTGCAGATCACGTCGTACTGGCCATTGCGATTGGTCGCGATCAGCGGCTGCTGGATCATCATGCGCAGCACCGGACGCGCGAAGAACACTTCGACTGCGCGGGTGTTGACGGTGATCTTG
>CAMBBO010000037.1 GCA_945862935.1 Pseudorhodoplanes sinuspersici
AAAATGCCCACCCGGCATCGACGCGAGCCGCGCGCCTGCGATCATCGTCATCAGTTCGCGTGAATGACGGAACGGCACGATGATGTCGTCCGGCGCGCCGAGCACGAGCGTCGGTTTGGCGATGCGATGCAGATCGCGCGAGCGGTCGAATGCCGTTACCATGTCGATGCGCGACGCCGTGACCGCGAGCGGCTCCAGATCGGCGGCTTTGGCAATGCTCGTATTTATTTCCGCGAAATTTTCCGCGATCCACTCTGGCGCGAAGCCGAGAAACTGCGTCGTCGCGGCATATGCTTCCGTTCCTGCACGCAACAGAATTTCACGCCGCGCCTTGAACATCAGCCGGAATGCGTCGTCCGGCTTCGCCCATGTCCCGCCGAGCACGAGGTGATCGACATAACGCGCGTAATCGATTGCCATCACCTGTCCGATCGCCCCGCCGGTCGAATGACCGACGATATGCGCCTTTTGAATCTCAAAATGATCGAGCACGTCGCACGCGTCCTGCGCGAGTTGCTCCACAGTATAGACCTGATCCGGCCGTTCGCTCTGGCCTGCGCCGCGATGATCCATCAACACGACGCGGTAGCGCGCGAAATGCGGAATCACCGTCTTCCAGAAGGCCGACGATCCGCCGAGGCCGGGAATGAAAAATACCGCGTCGCCCTGCCCTTGCGCCGTTGCGTAAAGGGCGCATCCGTCGCGTGTTCGAACCTGCATTACGTCGGTTTCCGCCCGCCATCGGGCAGCGGCGCGAATGCCGTGCGGCGCTCGATTTCGGCAACATTCGCAGGCCGCGCGAACGGCTCGGGCGCAGGCTCGCCGTGATTTTTCACACGCCCGACTTCGCGGAAGAAACCCTCAAGCCCGTTCGGCTGGATCAGCCACAGCCAGTGCATGTCCACGTCGCCGTCATTGACAAACATGTGGCGGCGATTTTTCCCGATGAAGATGGTCACGCCGGGTGTGAGACGATGCTCCTCGCCTTCGATCACGGCTTTGCCCTTGCCGGAAATGAAATGCAGCACTTCGTCGTGATGCGGGTGCAGATGCTCGCGCACATAACAGCCGGGCGGCACGGTCTGCGTACCGAGCGCGAAAGGATGTTCCATCGCAACGCGGTGCGGTGCGACTCGCACAGAGATGTGCCCATTCGCGGGTACCGGCTGCCAGTAATTATCGCCCTCCTCCGGCGCGACAATGAGCACTTCGCCTTGATCCATTTTGTTGTCGCCGGACATCTATTGACGCGCCTCTTGATAGAGGACGCCTTCGCCGATCAGCGTTTCGATGTCGGCAGCGGAATAGCCGAGGCTGCTTGCGACTTCACGATTGTGCTGGCCGAGAAGCGGCGCAGGCCGTTTCGGTGTGGTGTCGCAATTTGAAAACCGATAAGGCAGATTCGGCAGCGTTACTTTTCCGAGTATTGGATGATCTTGCTCGATGATCATGTTGCGCGCCTTCACCTGAGGGTCCGCGATCACCTGATCGATGGTCTGCACCAGCGCCGAGGGCACATCGATCACGCTCAGCGCGTCGATACACGCTTTCGCCGACGGCTGCGCCGTCACCCAATCCTGCACATATTTGAGCGCGGCCACGCGATTGTCATTTCTGCTTTTGGGATCGAGAAAGCGCTTGTCCCATGCAAGCGCCTCGCCGCCGATCAGAGCGGCAAGACGCTTCCACGCTTCATCCACCTGCGCCGCGATCACCACATAGGCATCCTTCGCAATGAAGACACCATAGACGGTTGCGTCCGGCAGATCGTGACCGGTCTGCTTCGGCAACGCTGTTCCGTCGCTGAAGATATACGTCTGCACCGCGTAATCGTGCATCGACACCATGCAGTCGTAGAGCGCGAGATCGATATGGCACCCCTTGCCGCTCTTGTGCCGCCCGACAAGCGCCGCGCAGACGGCGGCCACACCGTGCGTACCCGTGTACAAATCCGCCAGCGGCATCCGAAGCAAAGGCGGCGGACGGCCCGCTTCGCCGAGTTGCGCCATCGCGCCGCTCTTTGCCTCAGCGATCAGGCCAAAGCCGGGATTTTTCGATTGAGGCCCGGTGTGGCCATAGGCCGACATCGAACAATAAACGAGCGAAGGATTCAGTTTGGACAATTCCGCATAACCAAGACCAAGCTTGTCCAGTGCGCCGGGCCGATAATTCTCCACGAACACATCGGCCTTCCCTATCAGCTTGTGCAGCAGCGCAAGGCCGCGCCTGTCCTTCACGTTAATGCAGAGGCCGCGCTTGCCCATGTTCTGCTGGAGGAAATAGCCACTCTGGCCATCCTTGAAATAGCCGTGCGCGCGGCCGGCATCGCCCTCAGTCGGACGCTCCACCTTGATGACGTCTGCGCCCATCGCAGCGAGCGAACGCGACAGATGCGGCCCCGCGAGAAAGTGGCTGTAATCGATCACCATGATCTCGGCGAGCGGCAGGTTGTCGGCGCTGGTATCGGACATCGAAATCCTTCGGATCAACTCGAATGACCCGGCGGGAGATCAGGATTTTGCAAACCCGGCCGGGAATGGAGCGGGCGAAGGGAATCGAACCCTCGTATGCAGCTTGGGAAGCTGCCGTTCTACCATTGAACTACGCCCGCGCGGCTCTCAGTTTACTCAAAGCCACTGCGATGCCGCAAGCGTACGACGCGATATTGAAACGATGGCTGAATTAGTTGGTGGCCACGGTTTTGCTGGGCGCAGGATCGTCGTCATCGTGCAGTGCGAGGTAATCCTTCTGCGACAGCCGCGTATGCTGTTCACCCATGGTGACAAGCTCGTTGCGGAAACGGTGCAGCAGGTCGAGCGCCTCTTCACCCTGCGCGCGGCGCATCTCGATTGAGACGATCGAGCTTAGAATCTGCAATTGGTTGCCGATGCGGTGATTGATTTCGCGGATCAGGCGGTCTTTTTCTTCGGTGCGCGCGTCCACGAGATTTTCAAGCTTGCGCTGCTGCTGCCACGGCGAAGGCAGCGTCTTGATCTGCGGCATGATGATCATGAACGCGATTGCGGTTCCGACCGAGGCAAGCGCGGTAATCACTTCGATCACCGCCTGCGTCCCGGCATATTCGACGCCCATATAAGCCGAGAACAGATGCACCACATGCGTCAGCCCGCAGGCGACGATGAAGGTGACAAACAAGGTCCACAGCCAAGGATAAGGGATGTCATGGCGCCGGTCGTGCAGCACCACCAGCATCGTGATCGGGATTGCGAAATAGGCGACAGCAATCGCAAGATCACTCCACAGAGTGATCCAGAGCTGGCCTTGATACGACGTGCATAACGCGATCAGTTGCGACAGCATCGGCTATTCATAAACGGAAATTTCGGGCCGCTCCAGATGCCAATCTGCAGCAGGCAGGTTTCCAAAGTGCAAATGCCGCCCGGGAAACGTGCAACAGCCAATCAGGCTGCCCGATCGAAGCGGAAATGCTTGGACAATTTCAGGCCCTGCGCCTGATAGTTCGAGCCGATCCCCGTTCCGTAAAGGGTGTCGGGCCGCCCAATCATGGTTTCATAAACCAGACGGCCGACGATCTGCCCGTCCTCGAGGATGAACGGTACTTCGCGCGAGCGCACTTCAAGCACCGCGCGCGAGCCGCGCCCGCCCGACCCCGCATAGCCGAAGCCCGGATCGAAGAAGCCTGCGTAATGGACGCGGAACTCTCCGACCAGCGGATCGAACGGCACCATCTCGGCTGCGTAATCCGGCGGCACTTGCACCGCCTCCTTCGACGCCAGAATATAAAACTCGTCGGGATCGAGAATGAGATTGCCGTCCGGCCTGGCACTCATCGGCTCCCAGAAATCGAGCACGTCGTAACCATCGCGCCTATCGACATCGATCACGCCGGTGTGGCGCTTGGCGCGATAGCCGACAAGTTTCCTGTCGCCCATCCCGGCCAGATCGACGCCGACCGCGATGCCGTCGCCCACATCGGCGTCGGCAATGTCAACGAGCCGTTCCGCGCGATGCAGTTCGCGCAACGCCGTGGCGTTGAGCGTCGCGTGTCCGCGGCGGAATCTAATTTGCGACAGCCGCGAACCTGCGCGCACCAGCACCGGAAACGTCTTCGGGCTGATTTCGGCATAAAGCGGCCCGCGATAGCCCGCCTCAATGCGGTCGAAGCCTCGCGCCTGATCTGCGATCACGCGCGTGAACACGTCGAGACGCCCGGTGGAGCTTTTCGGATTGGCGGATGCCGCGATGTCTTGCGGCAGCGCGAGGCTTTCCATCAGCGGCACGATGTAGACGCACCCGGTTTCCAGCACCGCGCCCTGTGACAGGTCGATCTGATGAAGCTTCAGTTGCGCGATGCGGTCCGCGACTTTGGTTTTCGGTCCGGGCAGGAAACTCGCGCGCACGCGAAACGCGCTGTGACCAAGCCGCAGATCGAGGCTTGCCGGCTGAATCTGATCGGATGCAAACGCAATGTCAGCTGCGATCGCGCCCTGCTTGTGCAGGTCTGCGATCATGCGGTCGGGCAGAATACCGTTGGAGCTGGATGCGGGCGGCAATGTTCTCGTCCTCGCCTTCGCAGGCTCTATCGCACCCTCACCTTGACGGAAAGGCACTCGCGGCGTATCGGTGAATTTATCCCGTGGTCATTTGAGCCGGCCGGCTTGCAGCCACGTAAAACAAATAGCTAAAAGGCCGGGGACACGTGTGACCGGCTTTGGGATTTTCCCCACGGCCGGGTTTTTTTGTTGGCTTGAAAGGGCCGGGAAACACATGTCGTCCGCCGCACAATACCGTCCAGAAACGCGCCTCGTTCACTCCGGCACATTGCGCTCGCAATTTGCCGAAACCTCCGAGGCGATCTTCCTCACCCAAGGCTACGTCTACAAGACCGCCGCCGAAGCCGAAGCGCGGTTCAAGGGCGAAAGCCCCGGCTATCAGTATTCCCGCTTCGCCAATCCAACCGTTGCGATGCTCGAACAGCGCATGGCGGATTTCGAGGGCGCGCAGGCGTGTCGCGCAACTGCGACAGGCATGGCCGCCGTGACCGCAGCTTTGCTCGGCCAAGTGAAGGCCGGCGATCATGCGGTCGCTGCGAAAGCGATGTTCGGCTCATGCCGCTACATCGTGGAGGATTTCCTGCCGCGCTACGGTGTTGAATCCACGCTGGTCGACGGAACGAAGCTCGATCAATGGCGCAAGGCCATTCGCCCGAATACGCGCACGCTGTTCTTAGAATCGCCAACCAATCCCACGCTTGATGTCATTGACATCAAGGCGGTTGCCGACATCGCGCACAATGCAGGCGCGACGCTCGTCGTCGATAACGCGTTCTCAACGCCGATCTGGCAGAAGCCGCTCGAACTCGGCGCGGATTGCGTCGTGTATTCCGCGACCAAGCATATCGACGGACAGGGCCGCTGCCTTGGTGGTCTCGTGCTCGGATCAAATGAATTCATCGAGAAGCATGTCCATGTCCTCATTCGCCAGACCGGACCTTCGATCTCGCCGTTCAATGCGTGGGTGATGCTGAAGGGACTGGAGACATTGGCCGTGCGCGTCGAGCGGCAGACGCAGACCGCCGGAAAAATCGCGGACGCGCTCGCGGGGCACAAGAAACTTTCGCGGCTGATCTATCCCGGACGCGCCGATCATCCGCAGGCGGATGTAGTTGCTAAGCAGATGACGGGTGGCTCGACCCTGATTGCGTTCGAGATCAAGGGCGGAAAAGACGCCGCGTTCCGCTTTCAGGACGCGCTCAAGCTCGTGCTGATCTCGAACAACCTTGGAGACGCGAAAAGTCTCGTCACCCATCCGGCGACGACGACGCATCAGCGCATCGGTGCGGAGGCACGCGCCGAACTTGGCATCACGGACGGTATCGTGCGGCTGTCAGTTGGGCTCGAACATGCCGACGATCTGATCGAGGACATGCTTGCGGCGCTGGATCGCGCCTGATTTTCAGTGAGCGATCAGCGCGCGGGCGCGGTGGCCGTTGCCGTCACAGTCGCGCGGCTGGACGCTTCCATGATCGAACCGGCAAGGAGCTTGGCAAGACAGCCGTAGCTCCAGTCGTTCATGTGAAGCTCGTCTTCCGACAGCATGACGTTGTAGGGAATGTTCGCCGCCTGCCGCCAGTAACGCATCGTCGCGAAACGATGGAACACGTTGACATTCGCCTGCTTGCCGAGCGCGCCGATCAGTTCGACCATGTCATCGACTTCGATCTTGGCAAGAACCTTCGGTGCGAATTGCGGGTCGATCAGGACGACATCGGCGCCCAGCGCCTTGATGCGCGACACACCCTGATTGATGAGTTTCGCCGCAGGTTCGAGCGGATGGTCGCGCAAGATCGCGTTCGAGCCGACCTGCCACAGCACGAGATCGGGTTTCTCATCCGCGACGCTTTGCTCGAAGCGCGCGATCATGTCGGATACTTCTTCGCCGTTCACACCGCGATTGGTGACGGTGATCTTTGCGTTCGGCGCAAGAGTGTGAAGCTCGGCTTCAAGGCGCGCGGGATAGGCGTGCGCCGGTGAGCTTGCGCCTGCGCCGGCGGTCGAAGACGAGCCGAGCGCCACGATATGCACCGGCTGGCCAGCGCGCAGGAGATTGGAAATGCGCGTGAGCGGCTGATTGAGAAGCGTCAGCGCGGCGGGCGCGCCGCAAACCGGAGCTGGCATGACCGGAGCCGCAGCGGGAGAAACCGTCTCAGCGGAAAGCGGGTTGTGCACGAGCACAGCGGCGATGGCCGCGCAGGCCAGCGATATCGTTGCGCGAAAAGGGCGGGACACAATCTTGAACATGTCAACGCGAAGCCTTTGCAGTCGCGCTGAGTTGTCCGGCATCAATAACCACGGACGCCAGCGCGCGACCGAGGCAATCGTGAACCTGTTGCGCCATTTTCGGGTCCTTGCCCGAGGCGTACAGATCGAAGGCACCTATATCGTTCCAATACCGCATGATCGCAAGCCGATCAAACAGCGGCACGTCCTGTTCGCGGGCCACGACACGCATGCTTTCGGCATAAGGGTCGAGCGCCAGCATGGTTTCGGTGCGGGGGCTGTATTGCATGTTCACAAGGATCGAATCCACCCCTGCGGCCTTCAGCTTGTCGATCCCGTCCGAGATTTCGTCCCGGAATTCATCGGTTTCGAGGCCGTGCATCGCATCATAGGTCCCCGTCTGCCAGATCACGAGCGCCGGGGGAGAACCGGCCTTGACGATCCCCTCGATCGACTTGACCATTTCTCCCGCACTGCGGCCGGACTTGGTGTCCGCAGTCACGTTAACCTCAATTCCCTGAAGTCTGCGCCGAAGCTCAGTCTGGAGCTTTGCGGGGTAGGCGTTGGAGGGACCACCGACGCCGGGAAGCGACGACGATCCGGTTCCCACCACCACGATGTCGAGCTTGCGCCGGTCGTGAACCACGATCGACACTCGCGACAGCAGGTTGTCGCTCATCAAGAGATAGCTTGGCAGGTCGCAGGCTGACGGCTGCTGCGCCAAGACAGACGCCGGCAGCATCATGAGTGCGGCGACGACGAACCCGAGCATTCTCATGCGCCGCCTCCCGCAAGATCGGTTTCGGGCGGCTTTTGACGCGCCGCTGGTTTTCGCCCTTCGACCGATTTGTACCATGTTATCAGCCACGCCGCCCCGATCATGATTCCGATGCCGGCGATGCTGACGAAGAACTGCATCAGGATGCCGCCGGATACTTCGACCTTCGCGAAATGTGCGGCAAATGCCAGGAACACCCCGAGACAGAAAATCTCCAGCGAATGCTGGCCGCATACGATCGCGGGGCGAAACCATTTCGATTTCAGCGCGGGCCAGTCCTGTGGAATGAAATGGACGATCAGCGCTGCAAGCGCCAGAAAGTGCGCGAAGCGCAGCACGTCCAGATTGGTCTTGTCGATAGGATAGAGCAGAACCTCGAACCAGCGCGGCACGTAAGCCGCGAGTTTCGGAACGTGCCAGGTAAGCGTCGTGACGAAAGCGAATGCCAGATAGGCGCCCGCAACCCAGACCGTGATGCGCGAGCGCAAAAGGCCGCCGAGCTTTTCGGCGCCGCCAAGCGCGCACCATGCACCGAACACGAACAGAAGCTGCCAGGCGAACGGATTGAACGCCCACACGCCGCTCGGATAGGCCGGAATGTTCCAGCCAAATTCCCAGTTCAGCGCATAGAGAAGCGTCGCGCCCGCGAGCGCCGCCGGTGCGCTTCGCCGCAGCAGCCACAGGATCGGCGGAAACAGAAGCAGCAGCACGATGTAGAGCGGTAACACGTCCATATTCACCGGCTTGAATTTCAGCAGCAGCGCCTGAACGATCGTCACATCCGGCTGTTGCAGAAAATCGAGCACGCCCATTTCTTCGGCGTAGAGCGGGTTCTGAAATCCGCGCGCCACATACGCGATCTCGGCAAGATAGATGGCAAACAGGAACACGTGGGCGACGTAGATCTGCCACGCACGCTTCAAGATGCGCGCGGACGCGACGACGAAGCCGCGCTCGTGCATCGCGCGCCCATAGACGAATGCCGCGGTGTAACCGGAGATGAAAATGAAAATCTCGGTCGCGTCGCTGAAGCCGTAATTGCGGATCGTCACCCAAGCGACAATGTTCGACGGAATATGATCGAGAAAGATCAGCCACAGCGCGATACCGCGAAACAGATCGAGCCGCAGGTCGCGGGCGCCCGGCACAGCCGCCGCGTGCGTCGTCACCACCTTGGAATCTGCTTCGGCTCGATCCAGCATCGGCTCTTGTGATGTTGTCGCGACGGGCATTGCCACTCCCCGCCGGACGCTATTGAATTGCGTACCTGTTGGGTAGTCCGGAGAAGCCATCAATGTATCGCGCGGTCACCCGCAATATCGAGGTCACCGTCACGCCGCAATTCCTCCCCGACCGCTCGTCGCCGGAGAACGGCCATTATTTCTGGGCCTACACCATCGAGATTTCAAATCTCGGCGACGAAACCGTCCAGTTGAAGACGCGGACCTGGCAGATCACCGACGCGCAAGGGCGCGAACAGGAGGTCCGCGGCGCAGGCGTGGTCGGCGAGGAACCCACACTCAGCCCCGGCGAGTCGTTCGAATATACCAGCGGAGTGCCCCTACAGACATCGTCCGGCTTCATGGCCGGGTCTTATGGAATGGTGACGGCCGAAGGCGAGCCATTCAACATCGAAGTTCCCGCCTTCTCGCTCGATTCCGGCAAGGGCTCGCGCACGCTTAATTGACCGGCTTGCCATCCTCCTCGGATTGTTCGGCAAGCTCCGCTTCCACGTCGGCCGGATCGAACACGTAGGTCTCGTTGCAGAATTCGCAGGTGACCGAAATCGTGTCATTCTCGACCATGTCGGCGCGGTCTTCCGGTGGAAAGCTTCGCAGCATCGAGAACACGCCGTCGCGTGAGCACGAGCATTTCGCAACGATGGCGGCGTTGTTGAACACACGCACGCCGCGCTCGTGGAAAAGACGATAGGCAAGACGCTCGGCCGAAACGTCAGGATCGAGCAATTCGACATCTTCCACCGTCTCGATCAGCGAACGGCCTTCAACCCACGCATCGTCCTCGTTGACGACATCCGGTTCCATGCCTTCCGGCGCATCGCCCGGCGGCAAATCGGGAACGCGCGAGCGATCTTCCGACTTCGGCAAAAATTGCAGCATGATCCCGCCGGCGCGCCAGCGATGCTTCGCGCCGTCGGGGCCTGCGCGGAATTCCTCGCCGACGGCAAGCCGCACCCGTGTCGGAATCTGCTCGGAGCGCAGGAAATATTCGTGCGCGGCTTCTTCCAGTCCGCCGCCCTCGAGCGCAACCACGCCCTGATAGCGGCTCATGTCGGCGCCCTGATCGATGGTCATGGCAAGATGACCCTTGCCGAGCAATTCGCCCGGCGAAATCTTGTGACTCGCGATGGCGTCCGCCACACGCGCCTTGTCGAACCGCGCGCAGCCGCGCACTTTTCCGCCAGTGACATAGTCCACAACCAGCATCCGCACCGGCCCGTCGGATTGCGTCTGCATGATGAAGCGGCCGTCGAATTTCAATGCCGAACCGAACAGGGCGGCGAGCGCCACCGCCTCGCCGAGCAGTTTCGCCACCGGTTCGGGATAATTATGCCGCGTCAGGATTTCGTCGATCGACGCGCCAAGCCGCACCACCCGCCCGCGCAGGTCGAGCGCAGCGACTTCGAAGGGCATGATCGTGTCATCCGCGGACTGCTCCGCAGGCGTTCGGGTCGGAAACTCAATATCGGTCATTGAAACTTACACTGCCGCGTTCAGGCACCACGTAAGAATGCCCTTCTGCGCATGCAAGCGGTTCTCGGCCTCGTCGAACACGACAGAATGCGGCCCGTCCATCACCTCATCGGTGACTTCCTCGCCGCGGTGGGCGGGAAGGCAATGCATGAAGATCGCGTCCTTACCGGCCTTGGCCATCAATTCGGCGTTGACCTGATAGGGCTTCAGCAGATTGTGCCGGTTCGTCTTGGTTTGCTCGTCGCCCATCGACACCCAGGTGTCAGTGACGATGCAATCGGCGTTCTTCACCGCCGCTTCGGGATCGGTAGTGAGTTCGATCGACGCGCCCGATTCTTTCATCCAGTCGAGCACCCACTTTTTCGGCTTCAGTTCCGCCGGGCACGCGACATTGAGGCGGAAGCCAAAACGCTCCGCCGCCTGCATCCACGACACCAGCACGTTGTTGGAATCGCCGGTCCACGCAACCGTGCGGCCCTTGATCGGACCTTTACGTTCCTCGAACGTCATCACGTCCGCCATCACCTGACAGGGATGCGAACGCTTGGTCAGCCCGTTGATGACCGGGATGCTCGCATGCATGGCAAGTTGCGCGACCACATCCGGATCGAGCGTGCGGATCATGATTGCATCGACATAGCGCGACATCACGCGCGCGGTGTCGGCGATGGTCTCGCCGCGGCCGAGCTGCATTTCCGCGCCTGTGAGCATAATCGTATCGCCGCCAAGCTGGCGCATCGCCACGTCAAAGGAGACCCGCGTGCGGGTCGATGGCTTGTCGAAAATCATCGCGAGCGCGAGACCTTTGAGCGGCTGGTTCGCGCCCGCAGGATTGCGCTTGCGCGCAGCCTTCATCGAAAGCGCGGATTCGATCATCGCGCGCAATTCCTCCTTGGGAATGTCGATCAGATCGAGAAAGTGCCGAACGCCGTTGCCCTTCATGCGGCCGGCTCCCGTTTGGGAGCGCGTTCATTTTCCTTGGCGAGACGCGCGCAGGCGCGATCAATCATACCGATTGCTTCGGACATTTCAGCTTCGCCGATGATGAGCGGCGGCAGGAGGCGCACGACATTGTCGCCCGCGCCTGCAACCAGCATATGCTCGTTGCGAAGTTCGTTGACCATTTCGGTGTTTGGAACCGCAAGGCGAAGTCCGATAAGCAGGCCCTCGCCGCGCAATTCAAGAATTACGCGCGGATAGCGGTCTTTCAGTTCGGCAAGCCGCTGCTTCAGGAGCAACGCATTCTTGCGTACATTCTCAAGGAAGCCCGGCGCGGTCATCACGTCCATCACGGCATTGCCCGCCGCCATCGCGAGCGGATTGCCGCCAAAGGTCGAGCCGTGCGTGCCCGCAGTCATGCCCTGCGCGGCGCTGGCCGTCGCGAGACACGCGCCGAACGGAAATCCGCCGCCAATCGCTTTCGCAAGCGACATGATGTCGGGGGTAACGCCGGTGCGCTGATAAGCGAACAATTCACCAGTGCGGCCCATGCCGGTCTGCACTTCGTCGAAAATCAGCAGGAGGTCGTTCTTGTCGCAAATCTCACGCAGGCCCTTCATGAATTGCTGGTCGATGACGCGCACGCCACCTTCGGCCTGGATCGGCTCGATCATGATCGCGGCGGTTTCCGGCGTAACCGCCTTCTTCACCGCATCGAGATCGCCGGCCTGCAACTGATCGAATCCCTCGGACACAGGGCCGAAGCCTTCGAGATATTTCTTGTTTCCTGTCGCGGCGAGCGTTGCGAGCGTGCGCCCGTGGAACGCGCCTTCGAACGTGATGATCCGGTATTTTTCCGGCTTGCCGATGGCGTACTGATACTTCCGCGCCATCTTGATCGCGAGTTCGTTTGCTTCCGCGCCCGAGTTCCCGAAAAATACGGTATCGGCGAAGCTCGCCTTGCACAGGCGATCGGCAAGCCGCTCACCTTCCGGGATCCGGAACAGGTTCGAGACATGCGACACCTTCTGGATCTGCGCGGTAATCGCCTCGATCAGCTTCGGATGAGCATGGCCAAGCGCGTTGACCGCGACGCCGGAGGTGAAATCCAGATAGCGCTCGCCATTGGTTGCGATCAGCCACGCGCCTTCGCCCCGCTCGAAGGCGAGGTCAACACGGGCGTAAGTAGGCAATAGATGCGAGGCCACGGCACGTTTTCGCTTTTTTGGACGATGTAAAAATGAATGTGCCGCCTCATCGGGCGGCACTTTCAACATACTAGGTCGCCTCTTTGGGGTGTCAACTTATGTGCAGCGGTATGGCGATGCCGTATTCGTGCCCGGAACTCACGGAATAGTGGACATCCTGCGGGAAAAGCGGGGACGGCGTATGGCCGGACTCTTGCGCGTGAGTCACGCCATATTGTAGGTTTCCAGCCGTCAGATACGACATCTCGTGCGGCGAACAACAATCTAAGCGTATCTCTGGGGTGAGTTCACGTCCGGCAGCCAAGAAGGGCCGCCAGACGCCGGAGAGGGATTCTGCGCCGCCAAAGGGTTCGTGAGGGAGGCTCCATGACGGTTACCTGGACAGACGAGCGGGTCGAGCTTCTGAAGAAGCTATGGGCCGACGGGCTTTCGGCAAGCCAGATCGCGGCCGAGCTTGGCGGCATCACCCGCAACGCGGTGATCGGCAAGGTTCACCGTCTCGGCCTGTCGGGGCGCGCAAAAAGCCCTTCCTCCGCCTCCCAGCGTCCGCGCAAGGCGCGCCAGTCTCACATGATGCGGGTTGCGCGGCCTTCGATGCGCGGCAACACCGCGCTCGCTTATGCCTACGATGTTGACGTCGATGCCGAACCGGAGCCGATCGAGAACATCATCCCGATGGGTCAGCGCCGCACGTTGCTTGAACTGAGCGAAGACACCTGCCGCTGGCCAATCGGCGATCCTTCGACGCAGGATTTCTTCTTCTGCGGCGGAAAGCCGATCGCAAGCCTGCCCTATTGCAGCTATCACTCGCGCGTCGCCTATCAGCCGCCTGCGGCGCGGCGCGACCGCCGGCCATCGCGCTAGGCCGGCTTTCCGTAACGATCATCGAACGAATAGCCCGATCCGCGCACTGTGCGGATCGGATCGTTTTCGCGCCCGCGATTGATCGCTTTCCGCAAACGCCCGACATGCACATCAACCGTGCGCTCGTCGATATAGACTTCGTTGCCCCACACGCCGTCGAGCAATTGCTCGCGCGTGAACACGCGGCCCGGCCGCTCCATCAAAAATTCCATCAGACGGTATTCGGTCGGCCCAAGGTCGATGTCGCGGCCCGAACGCGAAACGCGCTTACGAATACGGTCGAGTTCAATGTCGCCGACCTTGAGCGTTTCCGCTGTGCGTTCCGGTTTGGAGCGCCGCAGCAGCGCA
Organism: Pseudorhodoplanes sinuspersici; assembly: GCA_945862935.1. GTDB lineage: Bacteria > Pseudomonadota > Alphaproteobacteria > Rhizobiales > Xanthobacteraceae > Pseudorhodoplanes > Pseudorhodoplanes sinuspersici_A. The sequence goes on from CAMBBO010000037.1 coordinate 13,613, forward strand.
CGCACACGCGCCAGCAATTCCGGCACCGAGAACGGCTTGACGATGTAATCGTCCGCGCCGGTGGCAAGACCACGCACGCGTTCGCTCTCCTCGCCGCGCGCGGTCAGCATGATGATCGGCAGCGCCTTGGTGTCGTCGCGCGAGCGCAGGCGGCGGCATAGTTCAATGCCGGAGACGCCGGGCAGCATCCAGTCCAGGATCAGCAGATCGGGCGTCAGTTCACGCAGGCGCGTGTCCGCGTCGTCGCCACGAGCCAAAGCCTCGACCCGGTAGCCTTCCGACTCGAGATTGTAACGCAGGAGCAGAGTTAGCGGCTCCTCGTCCTCCACAATCAGGATGTTGGCGTCCTGCATGCGCGGATCAGTGTCCTGCCACAGCTGCGAAACTCGTGGTGTCACCCTTCGGGCGCTGTTCGGATATCGCCCGGCCCTCGATCATGTAATGCACGGTCTCCGCGATGTTGGTCGCGTGATCGCCCATGCGCTCAATGTTCTTGGCGCAAAACAGAAGATGGATGCAGAACGAGATATTGCGCGGATCTTCCATCATGTAGGTGAGCAATTCGCGAAAGAGTGAAGTGCAGAGCGCGTCGATTTCCTCGTCGCCTTTCCACACCGCGATTGCGTTCGGCAGGTTGCGCGACAGATAAGCGTCGATCACCTGCTTGAGCTGCGCCAGCACGAGCGAGGACATGTGCTCGACACCGCGGATCAGCTTCTGCGAGGGAAACTCGCCGGAGAGATCGAGCGTGCGCTTGGCGATGTTCTTGGCAAGATCGCCGATGCGCTCCAGATCGTTTGCAATGCGGAGTGCGCCCACGATCTCGCGCAGATCGACCGCCATCGGCTGGCGGCGCGCGATGGTGAGAATGGCTTTTTCCTCCACCTCGGCCTGCAAGGCGTCGATCGACTTATCCAGCGCGATCACGCGGCGCGCGAATTCGTGGTCGCGGCGCGCGAGCGCATCGACCGCGTCGGCGATCTGCTTTTCGGCAAGCCCGCCCATTTCGGCGACCTTGCGCGCGAGTTCGGTCAGATCGGAGTCAAAAGCTTTGGCGGTGTGCTGTGTAACCATGTTGGTTCCCCCGGTCAGCCGAAGCGTCCGGTGATGTAATCCTGCGTGCGCTGGTCCTTCGGCGAAGTGAACATGTCGGTGGTCGAACCAAATTCGATCAGCTCGCCGAGATACATGAACGCGGTGAAATCCGAGACGCGGGCCGCCTGCTGCATGTTGTGGGTGACGATGACGATGGTGTAGTCGCTCTTCAATTCGTCGATCAGTTCTTCGATCTTGGCGGTCGAGATCGGATCGAGTGCCGAGCATGGCTCGTCGAGCAAGATGACTTCCGGCCGCACAGCAACGGTTCGCGCGATGCAAAGCCGCTGCTGCTGGCCGCCGGAAAGACTGAGACCGTTCGCGCCGAGCTTGTCCTTCACCTCAGTCCAGAGCGCGGCGCGGTCGAGCGCTTCACGCACGCGGTCGTCCAGCTCGGACTTGGAAACCTTGTGATAGAGCCGGATGCCGAATGCGATATTCTCATAAATCGTCATCGGAAACGGTGTCGGCTTCTGGAACACCATGCCGATGCGCGCGCGCAAGAGATTCACGTCCTGTCCGGGGCTGAGAATGTCCTCGCCGTCGAACTGGATTTCGCCTTCGGCGCGCTGGTTCGGGTAGATGTCGTAGATGCGGTTGAGAATGCGAAGAAGGGTCGACTTTCCGCAGCCGGACGGGCCGATAAACGCGGTCACCTTGTTGCGGTAGAGCGAGACGTTGATGTTCTTCAGGGCGCGGTTCTGCCCGTAATAGAAATTCAAATTCCGCACGCCGACTTTCTCGGTCAGGCCCGCCAAGTCCTGCGGTGCGTGTGAAACCTGGGGAACGGTGAAGGCAGGCATACTCATGTCTGTTTTCCCGGTGCAGCCAATGCGCGCGCGATGATACTGAGCGCCAGCACGGCGATGGTAGTGATCAGCGCACCGGTCCATGCCAGTTGCTGCCAATCCTTGTAGGGCGATAATGCAAACTGGAAGATGACAACCGGAAGACTCGAAATCGGAGCATTCAGGTTGGTGTTCCAGAATTGATTATTCAGCGCGGTAAATAGAAGCGGCGCGGTCTCGCCGCTGATGCGGGCCACCGCGAGAAGCACGCCGGTCAGCATGCCGGCGCGCGCGGCGCGGTAGGAGATGTGCATGATGATGCGATAGCGCGGCATGCCGAGCGCGAAGGCGGCTTCACGCAACGTCGTTGGCACGAGGATCAGCATGTCCTCGGTGGTACGTACCACCACCGGAATGACGATCAGCGCGAGCGCAACGATGCCCGCGTAACCCGAAAAGTGGCCCATCGGGTAAACCATGATCTCATAAACAAAGAGACCGATGACAATCGACGGCGCGCTCAGCAGAATGTCGTTGATGAAACGCACGACCTGCGTGAGGCGCGCGTGGCGGCCATATTCGGCCATGTAGGTGCCGGCAAGAATGCCGATTGGCGTACCGAGAAGCACAGCGAGCGTGGTCAGCATCAGGCTGCCCATGATCGGATTGAGCAGCCCGCCGGCGGAGCCGGGCGGCGGCGTCATTTCGGTAAAGACTGCAAGCGAAAGACCGCTGAAACCTTCCCAGAACAAAACCCCCAGGATGAGAACCAGCCAGCCGAGGCCAATCACGGTCGCTGCAACCGACAACGTTATCGCAATGGTATTGCTGCGGCGACGCGAAGCGTAAAGGCCGGTGACACTCATGATCCAAGCTTTCGTTCGACGCGGGCGAGCAAATAGCGCGCGATTGCGAGAACAATGAACGTGATCACGAAAAGGATCAGACCGAGCGCGATCAGCGATGAGGTGTAGATGTCGCCAACGGCTTCGGTGAATTCGTTGGCGATAGACGCCGAGATCGTCGTGCCGGGCGCGATGATCGAGGCGCTAATCTTGTGCGCGTTGCCGATGACGAAAGTCACCGCCATTGTTTCGCCAAGCGCGCGGCCAAGCCCAAGCATCACGCCGCCGATCACGCCAACACGCGCGTAAGGCAGTACGACGCGGCGCGAGACTTCCCACGTTGTGCACCCAAGGCCAAAGGCGGCTTCCTTCAGCACCGGCGGCACCGCTTCAAACACGTCGCGCGTAATCGAGGTGATGAAGGGCAGCACCATGATCGCGAGAATGAGACCCGCAGTCAGGACACCAATGCCGTAAGGCGGCCCGGCGAACAAAGTGGATAATATTGGGACATTGCCGAATGCGCCAATGAGCGCTGGCTGCACATGTACCTGCAAAAATGGAGCGAGTATGAACAGGCCCCAGATGCCGTAGATGATCGACGGAATTCCCGCGAGCAGCTCAATCGCAATGCCAATCGGCCGGCGCAGCGACATTGGGCACAATTCGGTGAGAAACAGCGCAATCAGCAGGCCCAGCGGCACCGCGATCAGCATGGCAATCAAAGAGGTGACAAGGGTGCCGTAGATCGGCGCGATCGCGCCAAACTTTTCGGTCACCGGATTCCAGCTTTGCGTCGTCAGAAAATCGAGGCCGAAGGTTGTGATCGCGAGCCACGAGCCGTGGACCAGCGCGACGATGACGCCGCCGAGGATCACCAGAACGAGGATCGCGGCTCCGCGCGTCAGATTATGAAAAGCGCGATCGCTGAATTTCAGCTTGGCGAGGGTGCGCTGCCGCGCGACCGTATCGCCTGTAAACGCACCTTGACCCTGCAACGCCACGTCAACCACGGGCTCCCTCCCAGTGGACGGCATCATCTGCTCCCGTGTTCGATTGAGTGGCGAATACAAACCGACTCAAGCGGGCTTATGAGTTTTTCACAAGGGGAAGCGGACGGTGCTGTGAATTAGTAGAAGGGGCGCCTCACGGCGCCCCTTCCTTACACAACGACTTAGTTCGTGACGGCGAGAAGCGGCTTGCCGCTCGCGTCCTTGATTTCCGCCGACCAGGTCTTCTTGACGCTGGCCGCAACGTTCTTCGGCATCGGGATGTAGACCAGTTCCTCAGCCGCAGCCGCGCCCTTGTCGTAGGCCCACGCAAAGAACTTCAGGGCCTCGGTCGCAGCCGCTGCGTCCTGCGGCTGCTTGTGGATCAGGATCCACGTCGCAGCAGTCATCGGCCAGGATTCCGCTCCCGGCTCGTTGGCAAGGATAACGCCGTAGCCGGGC
>CAMBBO010000038.1 GCA_945862935.1 Pseudorhodoplanes sinuspersici
GGTTGGCGTCGGATGTCCGGGGACGCCGGTTGCGACATTCGAGCGCGTCGCCAGCACGCCGTCGGAATAGACCGAGACCTTCTGCGTCGAGAGATTGATGATGAGGTGCAACGTGCCGGGCGGAATTTTTCCAGCGGATTTGTCTTCACGCTTCGAGAGGTTCGCTTCCGCGCCGGCGTTGAGTTTCTTCGCCTCCGCAGGCTCACCGAGCAAGAGGCCCGCGATCAATGCGAGGCTGGTTGAGCAGAATGCGCCTGACGAAATTTTGGTTGAGTTCACGTCGGTTCCCCAGCCAGAAGGCCTGATTCTTACGGAAGAAATACCACAAGCCCGCACGTCGCGGGGCGCTCCGCTTGGAACAACGTAAATGCTCCGGTAGTCTGGCTGGGGATAACATCAAGGCCAGCGGTTGGGAGTCTCAGATGGGCAACACGGCGGAAAAACGTGACGCGCCAGCGCCAAAACTGCTGAAGGATTCGGCATTCAACTGGGAGGACCCGCTCGATCTGGAGAGCGAGTTGACCGAGGAAGAACGCATGGTGCGCGACACCGCGCGCGGCTACGCCCAGGACAAGCTATTCCCCAAGGTGATCGAGGCATGGCGCGAGGAGCGCGTCGATCGGGAGATCCTCACTGAGATGGGGCAGCTCGGCCTGCTCGGGCCGACCATCCCGGAAGAGTATGGCGGGGCAGGTCTGGGTTACGTCGCCTACGGCTTGATCACGCGCGAGATCGAGCGCGTCGATTCCGGCTATCGCTCAATGCTGTCGGTGCAGTCCTCACTCGTGATGTTCCCGATCTACGCCTATGGCTCAGAGGCGCAGCGAAAGAAATATCTGCCGAAACTTGCGACCGGAGAAATGGTCGGCTGCTTCGGCTTGACCGAGCCCGATCACGGTTCTGATCCCGGCTCGATGACGACGCGCGCTGAGAAAGTCGCGGGCGGCTACAAGCTCACTGGCACCAAGATGTGGATTTCGAATTCGCCGATCGCCGATGTCGCGGTCGTGTGGGCGAAGCTTGATGACAAAATTCGCGGCTTCATCGTCGAGCGCGGCACCAAAGGTTTTGAGACGCCGAAGATCGGCGGCAAACTCTCTCTGCGCACGTCCGTCACCGGGGAGATCGTTCTCAGTGATGCGGTGGTGCCGGAAGAAAATTTGCTGCCGAATGTGCAGGGTCTCGCAGGTCCGTTCGGCTGTCTCAACATGGCGCGCTACGGCATCGCGTGGGGTGTGATGGGTGCTGCCGATTTCTGCTGGCACCGCGCGCGGCAATATGTGCTGGACCGCAAGCAATTCAATCGTCCGCTCGCGGCGAACCAGCTCGTGCAGAAAAAGCTTGCCGACATGCAGACCGAGATCACGCTCGGCACTGCCGCAGCGTTGCGCCTCGGCCGTTTGCTCGAAGCGGGCCGCGCGGCACCGCCTGCGATCTCGCTGATGAAGCGGAATAATTGCGGCAAGGCGCTCGACATCGCCCGTGTCGCCCGCGACATGCACGGCGGCAACGGCATCTCGGACGAATTTCACATCATGCGCGTGATGGCGAATCTCGAAACAGTCAACACGTATGAGGGGACGCACGATATCCACGCGCTGATCCTCGGCCGCGCGCAGACGGGGATTCAGGCGTTTTTCTAGGATTCTGCTTTCGCAGTCGCCGTCAGTTCGCACATCTCGCAGATACGCTTCACCATGTCGCTCTCCGGGTCGGAAAGCGGATCAATCGCAGTGAAATGATTGGCCCCGACAATCTCGCCGTATTGCGTGCGCGCGCCCTTCTTGGCCCATTCCTCGGCAATCAATTTGCTTTGACGGTGATATTCGCCGGACTCGTCGCTGCCCACCACGGCGTCTAACATCAATCCCTTGGGCGCCGACCACAGCACCGGCGATAAGGCGCGCGCGGATTTTTCATCCAGTTTCAGATCGGAATTGATCGCAAGGCGCGTGAACGGCGCAAGATCGAACAATCCGGAGATTGAATAGGCTGCGGGCACGAGATTTTGCGGCGTGGTTGGATCGAGTGCGGGCCAATCGGTCGCGATCATGCAGGCGGCGAGATGTCCTCCGGCCGAATGACCGACAACGCGAACGCGCCGGCCAAATCTCTCCCAAAGGAACAGGCAGGCCTTGCGCACTTGCGCGACGATATCGCCGATGCCGACCTGCGGGCAGAGGTCGTACCCGACAAGCGCGACCGTCGCGCCTTTGGCATTCAGTCCTTGCGCGACGTGGCTGAACGATTGCGGCTCGAACGCGCGCCAATATCCGCCGTGGATGAACATGACCACAGCCGGGTCTTCGCCTTTCGCGTGGAACAGGTCGACGATCTGCCGCGGCGAGCCGCCATAAGACAGGCCAAGCTCGGCGCGGCCCGCATCGCTCATGGTCTTGCGATAGTCGGCGGCGTCCTTCTGCCAGCGTGCGATGATCTGCGGATGCTCCGGCACGCGCACGCGATTGTTATATTCGGCTTCGTAATCGATCGGCATTTCGGCCCCGTAATTTCTCGCCCGTCATAATTCTCCCACAGCATTCCGGCGCTGTCATGCCTCTCTCATATGACGACGCCGGAACCGGCTTTCGTTCGGCGTCGAACGGCGTTATTCCTGCGTGATGAAAATTGGCGGCAAGCACATACGTAGCGTCTGGCTGGAACCGGACGGCTGGGCGGTGGGCATCATCGATCAGACGCTGCTGCCGCATCGTTTTGCGACGCTTCGGCTCGAAAGCCTCGACGATGCCGCGCACGCGATCCGGTCGATGCAGACGCGCGGTGCACCATTGATCGGTGCGGTTGCGGCCTTTGGAATGGCGCTCGCAACGCACGAGGATGCCTCCGACGAAGGGCTGGAGCGCGCCTACACGACATTGCTGGCAACGCGCCCGACCGCGATCAACCTGAAATGGGCGCTCGATGAGATGATGGCGGTGGTGCGCAATCGTCCGCGCGAAGATCGGGTCGTCGCGGCCTATGCTCGCGCGCAGGCAATCGCGGACGAAGACGCCGAAATGAGCAAGGCCATCGGCCGTCACGGGCTCAAGCTGATCGAAGCGATCCATGTCGGAAAAAAATTGGGCGAGCCAGTCAACATTCTCACCCATTGCAATGCCGGTTGGCTCGCGACCGTCGATCACGGGACAGCGACCGCACCGATTTATGCGGCGCATGATCGCGGAATTCCGGTTCATGTCTGGGTGGACGAGACGCGCCCGCGCAATCAGGGCGCGGCGCTGACCGCATTCGAGCTTGGTCAGCATGGTGTGCCGCACACGCTGATCCCGGACAACACCGGCGGCCACCTGATGCAGCACCAGATGGTCGATCTTGCGATTGTCGGCGCGGACCGGGTCACCGCGCAGGGCGACGCCTGCAACAAGATCGGCACATATTTGAAGGCGCTCGCCGCGCGCGATAACGGCGTACCGTTCTATGTCGCGATGCCGTCATCCACGATTGATTTCACCGTTCGTGATGGCGTGGCAGAAATTCCGATTGAGCAGCGCGGGCCTGAGGAAGTGTCTCATATGTCGGGCCTCACATCCGATGGCCGCATCGAAACGATCAGCGTTGTGCCTGAAGGCACGCCGGTTGCAAATTACGGATTCGATGTTACCCCGGCGCGGCTTGTCACCGGCCTCATCACAGAGCGCGGCGTTCTGACTCCGACGCGCGCTGCCATTGCTGCTGCCTTTCCGGAACGCGTCGACGCGAAACGGAAGGTGTCATGAACAGCCTCGTCGCGCGCATTACGAATGTTCCGGTCGACGGTCGCCAATCAGAGACCGCGCTCACGGTCGCGCGCGGCACGATGCGGCTTCTGCTGTCGCTCGGGTTTTCCTGTGTCAGTGAATTGCCATTGCCATCCGGGCGTAGAGCCGATCTCGTTGCGCTCGATAGTTCGGGCGAAATCTGGATCGTGGAAATCAAATCCTCGGTCGCGGATTTTCGCGCGGACCAGAAGTGGATGGATTACCGGATGCATTGCGACCGGCTGTTCTTTGCGACCACGCTTGACGTCCCTTGCGAGATATTTCCGCAGGATACCGGCCTGATTGTCGCCGACGGTTTTGGCGGGCAGGTGGTCTGCGAGGCGCCCGAACACCGGCTCGCGGCCGCAACCCGCAAGGCGATGATGCTGCGGATTGCCCAGTGTGCATCGCTGCGGCTGCAATCCCTGATTGATCCGCAGGGGCCATATGAGGGCTCATTCTGAGCCTCGGAGCCTTTGGTAACCATTCTCTTACCATGATCGGCAAAAGTACCGGCTCCTGGCTGCTTCGCCGGGCGACACTGTATGGGGCCGACCAAGATGCGCAAATCCGAACCGGGCCTGACACTTCCCAAAGTACCCGGGTCATCCATCTTCAAAAGCCGCAACAGCCTGATCTGGCGGCTTCTCGTTCCGGTTCCCATTGTGCTGGCCATTGCCGTCGGCGTTGTCTGGGTATTTGTGCCGCGCGTGGTCGCAGGCATGGCGACGAATGACGCGGTGCTCTCGAACCAGCAGATCGCGGCGCAGTTCAAGGCAATGCGCGGCTACTATTCTGAATGGGTGGTCAAGAAAGCCGTCGACAGCGGCGCGCTGAAGGCAAGCCATGACCACAAGAACAGCCCGACTACGATTCCGCTTCCGGCGACGCTGATGCACGACCTCAGCGCCCTGCTCGCTGAAAAAGAAACGAGCATGACGCTGAGCAGCCCGTATCCGTTTCCGGATCGCAAGGAACGCAAGCTCGACGAATTTCAGCGCGACGCGTGGAACCTGCTCGCAGGCAATCCGAAAGAAGTTTTCTGGCGCGAGGAGATTCGTAACGGCAAGCGCGTTGTCCGCGTCGCCGTTGCCGACGTGATGTCGGCGCAATCGTGCATCAATTGTCACAATTCCGATCCGAACTCCCCCAAGCGCGACTGGCATCTTGGCGATGTGCGCGGCGTGCTCGAAGTCACCTCAGTTATCGATGCACAGCTCGCTCACGGTTTGACCATCAGCCACATGATCGTTGGCGGCGCGATTGCGATGTGTCTTGTTTTGCTTGCGCTCACATTCCTGATTGCACGCCGTGCGATGCGTCCGCTTGGCGGCATGGTGCGCCAGATGCGCGAACTCGCCGCCGGCAATTTCGATGTCGTGCTGCCGGGTGTCGATCGCGATGACGAGATCGGCGCAATGGCGAAGGCAGTCGAGCAGTTCAAGACCAAGGCGGTCGAGCGCGCGCAAATTCAGGCAACCGAGGACGAGAAGCAGCAGCGCGCGGCAAAGGCGGCGCGCGAGGCCGAAATTCGCACGTTCGCCGATCATTTCGAGGCAGCGATCGGCAAAATCGCGCTCAATGTGTCGAGCGCCTCGCGCGGACTGGAAACCGCCGCCAATACGCTGATGAGCAATGCCGATGCGACCAAGCAACTCTCCGGTGCTGTCGCCGGCGCTTCGACCGAAGCCTTCAGCAATGTTCAATCGGTCGCGGCAGCCACTGAGCAGCTTGCGCGTTCGGTTCTCGACATCAGCGCGCGTGTACAGGAATCGAGCCGGATCGCGGAATCGGCCGTCGCTCAGGCGGCACAGACTGACAACCGCATCGTCGCGCTATCGAACGCGGCAACGAGCGTCAGTCATGTTGTCGATTTGATTACCGACATCGCCGAGCAGACCAACCTTCTCGCCCTCAATGCCACGATCGAAGCCGCACGCGCGGGCGATGCGGGACGCGGGTTTGCCGTGGTTGCGGCCGAGGTCAAATCGCTTGCCACGCAGACCGCACAGGCAACCGGACAAGTCTCCACGCAGATCGCGGAGATGCAGACGGCCACGCGCGATTCAGTGTCAGCCATCAAGGAAATCGGGACGATCATCGCGCAGATCGCCCAGATCGCGTCGAGTGCCGCCCATGCCATCGAAGAACAGCAAATGGCGACCGAACATATCGCGCAAAGCATTGCGGGTGCGCGGCAAAGCACGTCCGATGTTGCGAGCAATCTCGGCGATGTGAATGCGGCCGCGGGTGAAACCGGCGCGGCGTCGAGTCAAGTTTATACGCTAGCCCAGTCGCTTGCGAGCGAAGGGTCGAAGCTCAAGACGGAAGTCGAGAAATTCCTCAGCACGGTGCGCGCGGCGTAATCGCCGCGCGTCGGCGTCAGCGCGGAGCGCGTTTGGCGAGGATACGCTGCAGCGTGCGGCGGTGCATGTTGAGCTGACGCGCGGTCTCCGAGACGTTGCGTCCGCATAATTCGAAAATCCGTTGGATATGCTCCCAGCGCACGCGATCTGCTGACATCGGATGTTCCGGCGGCGCGGGGCGGCTGCCGTCCTGCGTGAGCAGGGCGGCGATCACATCATCGGCGTCGGCAGGCTTGGCGAGATAGTCCGCAGCGCCGAGCTTCACGGCGTTCACCGCAGTGGCGATATTGCCGTAGCCGGTGAGAACAATCGCGCGTGCGTCGGGGCGACGCCGCTTGAGCGCCGAGATAACATCAAGCCCGTTGCCATCGCCGAGGCGCATGTCGACCACCGCGAAAGCCGGCGCAGCTTTTTCCAGATGTTCGAGTCCGTCGGCGACCGATGCCGCCATGTTCACGACAAAACCACGCGCTTCGAGCGCGCGCCCAAGGCGCTGCAGGAATGACGTGTCGTCATCCACCAGAAGCAGCGTGCGGTCTGCCGGCAAGGCCGTACGCGGGGCGGTGTCTAAAGCGTGTTCCAGCATGAGCTTGGGGTTCCCAATGTCTACTTTCGTACAATCTAGGAAGTTATAGTGTCTTTCTCAAGATCGCTCGCCCGCGGCGGCTGCTCGATTGCCGCACGTGGCCAGCGAACATTGACTACGGCGCCGCGCCACGGAAGCTGGCGATTCATGAATTGCAGGGTCGCGCCGGAGCGTTCCAGCAGCGTCTTGGCGATGAAAAAGCCGAGACCGAGGCCGGTTTCATCACTCGCGTAGCGGCGCCGGCGCCGGCGGCTTCGGACATAAGGCTCACCAATGCGGCTGATGACTTCCGGCGCAAATCCCGGCCCGTCGTCGCTGATGGTCACGATAACGTCGTCCTCGCTCCAGTCGACCTTTACCTCGACGCGCGCCGTCGCGAAATCGACGGCGTTCTCAACAAGATTGCCGAGGCCATAAAGGATCGCCGGATTGCGCGAGACTTCGGGCTGCGCGCCGTCGATTGCCATCACCTCCAGCGTGATTCCGAAGTCGCGATGCGGCGCTGCGACTTCTTCTAAAAGCGTCGCAATTGGCACGCGATCGAACGGCTCGCCCTCGGAAGAAAGCTCGTTCAATTTTGCCAGAATGTCACGGCATCGCTGCGCCTGTTCGCGCAACAGGCGAACGTCATCCGCATGAGGCGAGTCCGGTGGAATCATACGTTCGAGTTCGCGCGCGATCACAGAGATGGTGGAGAGCGGCGTGCCGAGTGCGTGCGCGGCTGCTGCTGCAAGACCGTCGAGCTGCGAGATGCTTTGCTCGCGTGCGAGTGCAAGTTCGGTCGCGGCGAGCGCGTTCACAAGCTGGCGTGACTCTTCGGCAATCTGCCACGCATAGATGCCGATGAAGAAAATCGCGAGCACGGTCGAGAGCCAGATGCCCATGATGTAGGCCGCGGGCAGGTAGGGAGCGTCCTCGGCCAGCCACGGCAACGGATAATGATACAGCGCGAGCGACGTCGTCGCGCACACGGCGAATAACCCAAGCGCAACCGTGATACGCGGCGGCAACACGGTTGCCGAAATCAGCACCGGCGCAAGCAGGAAGAAGGAGAAAGGATTTTCCAGACCTCCGGTCAGGAAAATGAGCAGCGCGAGTTCACCGATATCGAATGCAAGCAGCCACGCAGCGCGGACGGGTTCGAGCCGCTGCGCCTGCCGAAAATGCAGATGCAGCGCTATGTTGAGCCAGGCGGCGAGTGCGATCACCGAGAGGCAGCCCCAGAGCGGCAGATCGAATTCCAGCCCGAACTGCACAATCAGGACAGCGAGCGTCTGTCCGATGATTGAAAGCCAGCGAAGCCGCACCAGCGTATCGACGCGCACGTTGCGGCTCGGCAGGCGAAGCTGATCGAGTTCGTGAAACGACATCGCGGCAATCTAGTCTGTTGGCGGCTACAACTGAACCCGTGTGGCCTGCGGCCAATCGTATGCATGCCGGTTTCGCCCCGCCGGGGCTTGCGCGCTGCGCGCCGTGGCCTCAAATGACCGCCGCATGCCGGAAATTGCAGTAACAGAACCCGCGATCGCGGTCGAAAACCTGAAGAAGATCTACAAGGCGGGCACCGCCGTGGCGGGCATTTCATTTGCCCTGCGGGCAGGCTCGATCACGGCTTTGCTCGGCGGCAATGGCGCCGGCAAGACCACCACCATCGCGATGATCATGGGGCTCGTCGCTCCGACCGAGGGCCGCGTTAGCGTGCTTGGCACCGACATGGCGCAAAACCGGCATTCGGTGCTGCACCGGATGAATTTCGAAAGTCCGTATGTCGATATGCCAATGCGCCTGACTGTGCGGCAGAACCTGCGCGTGTTCGGCAATCTCTACGGCATTCCCGATGTGCGGGGCCGGATTGGCGAATTGGCCAATGACCTCGACCTCAATGAATTTCTCGATCGTCCCACGGGAAAGCTCTCGGCCGGACAAAAGACGCGCGTGTCACTTGCAAAGGCCTTGCTGAACCGGCCAGAGGTCTTGCTGCTCGACGAGCCGACCGCGTCGCTCGATCCCGATACCGCCGACTGGATTCGGACAAGGCTTGAGGATTATCGCGCTGCGCACGGTGCGACCATCCTGCTTGCTTCGCACAACATGGGCGAAGTCGAGCGGCTTTGCGAGCGCGTTATCATGATGAAGCGTGGCGTCATCGAGGATGACGATACGCCTCAGAATTTGCTCGCGAAATACGGCCGAAAAAACCTCGAAGAAGTGTTCCTCGACATTGCGCGCGGACGCGGCGTTGCAAGCGAGGCCGCGCAATGACAACGCCCAACCCGGCCATTGCCTTTTCGCCGCGCCGCATCGGCGCGATGGTGCTGCGCTATTGGTATCTGATGCGCTCGTCGTGGCCGCGCCTGCTCGAACTGATCTATTGGCCGATGGTGCAGATGCTGATGTGGGGCTTCCTGCAATCCTACGTCACCGAGAACGCGACATTCTTTGCGCGCGCGGGCGGCACTTTCATCGGTGCGGTGCTGCTCTGGGATTTGTTGTTCCGGGGCCAGCTCGGATTTTCGATCTCTTTCCTCGAAGAGATGTGGGCGCGCAACATGGGCAACCTGATGATGAGCCCGCTGCGTCCGGCGGAATTCGTCATCGCGCTGATGGCGATGTCGCTCGTGCGGCTTGCGATCGGGATGGTGCCGGTGACGCTGGTCGCGATGTGGTTCTTCCAATTCAACGTCTACAGCCTCGGCTTTGCGCTTGCGGCGTTTTTCCTCAACCTGATCCTGACCAGCTGGTCGGTCGGAATCGTGGTGTCGGGGGTCGTGCTGCGGAACGGAATGGGCGCGGAGGGATTGGCTTGGACGATCATGTTCCTGCTCCTGCCGCTCACTTGTGTTTATTACCCGGTCGCGACGCTGCCTTACGCTTTGCAAATTGTGGCTTGGGCGCTGCCGCCGACTTACGTCTTTGAGGGTATGCGCGCGCTCCTGATTGAGCACACGTTCCGCGCCGACCTCATGGCGTGGGCGCTTGTGCTGAATGTTGTTTATTTCGCCGGTGCGGTTGCTGCTTTCCTGAAGCTTCTGGAAAGCGCGCGCCGGCAGGGATCGCTGATGCAGACTGGGGAATAGGTGCATAACGAATTGGCAAAGCCTGCCCTTTATGTTGACGGAGTGACCCAAAACAGCCACCCTGCTGCAGTGCAGCAAGACGCCGGGGATTGTGAACATGGCGATTGGTGAATTCGGCGGAGCGCCGTCGCTTCCAACCGAGGGCGGTCCGGTCCTGTCGTCGGGGCTATACTGGCTCTATGAAATGAACCAGGCGGCGCTCAATCCCTCGCGCGCATTTGCCGACGTCGCAAAGCTCTATTTCAAAAATCCGCTCAATCCGTTCGCGCACACGACCTTCGGCAAATCGGTCGCTGCGGGCGCCGAAGTGTTCGAGCGCGCCACGCGCCGCTACGGCAAGCCGGACTGGATGATCGATTCGACACTGGTGGCGGGCGAGCGCGTGCCGGTCCGCGTTCGCACCGTGTGGGATCGCCCGTTCTGCCAGCTTCTGCATTTTGAGCGCCAGTTCACGCATCGCCCGCGCCGGCCGCAGCCGAAGCTTCTCATCGTCGCACCGATGTCAGGCCATTACGCGACGCTTCTGCGCGGTACGGTGGAAGCATTCCTGCCCAATCACGATGTTTACATCACCGACTGGTCGGATGCGCGCATGGTCCCGGTGGCGGAAGGCCGCTTCGATCTCGACGATTACATCGATTATCTCGTGAGCATCTTTCACAAGCTCGGCGGCGCATGCCACGTCGTTGCGGTGTGCCAGCCGGCGGTGCCGGTGCTCGCCGCGGTCGCGCGCATGGAGGAGATGGGCGACCCTTATGCGCCGATCACCATGACGCTGATGGGCGGACCGATCGACACACGAAAGAATCCGACCGCCGTGAACGCGCTTGCCCAAGAGCGCGGCATTGAGTGGTTCCGCACGCACGTCATCACCAAGGTGCCGTTTCCGCATCCGGGCGTGCTGCGCGATGTCTATCCGGGCTTCCTGCAGTTGCACGGCTTCGTCAGCATGAATCTCGACCGGCATCTCGACGCGCACAAGAAGCTGTTCTTCAATCTGGTGCAGGGTGACGGCGATTCTGCGCAGAAGCATCGCGAATTCTACGATGAATATCTCGCCGTGATGGATTTGACCGCCGAGTTCTATCTGCAGACCGTCGAGGCGGTGTTTGTCAGCCACGCGCTCCCCAAGGGCGAATTCACGCATCGTGGCGCGAAGGTCGATCCATCCAAAATCAAGAATGTCGCTCTGCTCACCGTCGAAGGCGAGAAGGACGATATTTCCGGTGTCGGGCAGACCCAGGCCGCGCATACGCTTTGCAGCAATCTCGACGACGATATGCGCGCACATTTCCTGGCACCCGGCGTCGGACATTATGGCGTGTTTAACGGATCGCGATTCCGTTCGGAGATTGCGCCGCGCATCTCTGACTTCGTGCTGTCGCATGAAATGCGCCGAAACGCCGGTAAGCGCGCGGTCGAAGCCGCCGAATAAGACGGCCCGCGCGCTGCGGTGTAGGCTCTGAGGCCTCAACCGATTCGTGATGCCAATGTCGCTTCGCGCATTCCTTTATCGCCGCAAGCCCGAATCGCAGCCGCAGGTGACGATCGACGTCGCCTTCGATAATGCGGTTTATTCCGTGCGGCTGCGCCGCATCCGTCAGGCGCGGCGCTACACCTTGCGTGTGCTGGCGGCGACTCGCGAGGTCGTGCTGACCATGCCGCTGCGCGGATCGTTGCGCGAAGCGAAAGCCTTCGCCGAAAAACATGGCGGCTGGATCGCGGCGCGGCTGCATCGGCTTCCGCAGGCAATGCCGTTCATCGACGGCGTACAAATTCCGTTGCGTGGCGAGATGCACCGCATCGCGCATCGTCTGGGCAAGCGCGGCACGGTGTGGGTCGAGGCGGGCGACGATGGTGCGATGACACTTTGCGTTGCGGGACAGGTTCCGCATATCGGCCGCCGCATCACCGATTTTCTCAAGCGTGAAGCCAAGCGCGATCTCGAACGTGCGACCGCAGAGGCCGCGCAAAAGCTCGGTGTCACCTACAAGCGCATTTCGCTACGCGATCAGGCAAGCCGCTGGGGTTCATGTTCGACCACCGGCGTCATCTCGTATTCGTGGCGGCTCATTCTCGCGCCGCCGTTCGTGCTCGATTATCTTGCCGCGCATGAGGTCGCGCATCTTGTCGAGATGAATCATTCGCCGCGGTTCTGGAAAACGGTCGAGCGCATCTTTCCCGATATGCCCCGTGCGAAAGGCTGGCTCGACGCCAACGGCACCGAGTTGCATCGCTACGGAGCGAACTAACGGCGCCCGAACAGCTTATCCGCCAGCCACTCGTCGAGGCCCTGCTGGCGTGGCGCATTTCCCGGACGTGCGGCGACCTGCGTCGGCTGCGCTGCGCGCGGATTGGTGAAGCCCGAAAAGAATCCGCCCGGATCCGGCGGCAGCGGCGCCGCAGGCACGCCCTTGTGCGCGGCTTTCATGAAGCGGCTCCAGATTTCCGACGGCAATCCGCCACCGGTGGTTTTCTTCATCGGTGAATTGTCGTCGTTGCCGAGCCACACGCCGGTCACGAGATGGCTGGTGTAGCCGATGAACCATGCATCGCGGAAATCCTGCGTCGTGCCGGTCTTGCCCGCCGCTTGCCAGCCCGGCAATTCCGCTTTGCGCGCTGTGCCCATCAAAAGCGTTTCTTGCATCATCGCATTCATCATCGTCACGTAACGCGGTTCGATCACAGTCGAAGGTGCCAACTGCTCGCGCTTGTAAAGTAGCTTGCCCTGCTTGGAGTAAACCTCGTCCACCACATGCGGCAGTACGCTCATGCCGGAATTGGCGAAGGTCGCATAAGCCGATACAAGTTCGAGCAGCGAGACCTCCGACGTGCCAAGCGCGAGCGAGGCATTCGGTTCGAGTTTCGATGAGATGCCGAGCCGGTAAGCCGTGCGCGCTACCGCAGTCGGGCCGAATTCGAGTGTCAGCCGCACCGACACGGTGTTCAGCGACATTGCGAGCGCCTGCGTCAGCGTGACTGGGCCAAAATACTCATGCGTATAATTTTCAGGCTTCCAGCCCTTCACCGAGATAGGTTTGTCCTCGCGGATCGTTTCCGGCGTTAGCCCGCGCTCGATTGCGGTGAGATAGACGAATGGCTTGAACGCGGAGCCGGGCTGGCGCTTCGCCGCGACCGCGCGATTGAACTGGCTCGCTGCGTAATCGCGGCCGCCGACCATCGCGCGCACCGAACCATCCGGTGACATTGTGACCAGTGCGCCCTGACCGACCGAGAATTTATCGCCCTTCTTCGCAAGCTCATCGAGCAAAGTCAGTTCGGCGCTTTGCTGAAGCACCGGATCAATCGAGGTCTGCACCACGATGTCTTCCTCGACGCGGCCGACAATGTCGTTCAGCGCGTCCATGATCCAGTCTGCGAGGTAGTTCACCGATCCGGTCGAAACCTGCTTGATGGCGCGCCCAGGCTGCGCAATCGCGACTTTGGCGCGTGCCGCATCGATCAGCCCCGTCTCCTTCATCGCGTTGACGACGACTTCGGCGCGGCGCGTGGCCCCTTCCGGGTTGCGCGTTGGCGCGAGCCGCGAAGGTGATTTCACGATGCCTGCGAGCATCGCTGCTTCCGCGACCGAAAGCCGTCGCGCCGATTTTGCAAAATAGCGTTCCGATGCGGCTTCGATACCGTAGGCGCCTGCGCCGAAATAGACGCGGTTGAGATAGAGATCGAGAATTTCGGCCTTGGTGAATTTCCGTTCGAGCCAGAAGGCGAGCGCAAGTTCCTGAACTTTTCGCGAGAGCGTGCGCTCTTGCGTCAAGAACAGATTTTTCGCGAGTTGCTGCGTCAGCGTCGATCCGCCCTGCGAGACGCTGCGCCGCAGGACATTGGCGACAAGCGCGCGCGCGATGCCGACTGGATCAACGCCGTAATGAGAATAGAAGCGCCGGTCTTCGATCGCGATGAATGCGTTCGGCACATGTGGCGGCAAATCCTTGAGGTTCGCCGAAACGCCGCTGTCGCCGCGTGTGACGAGAATTGCGCCGTCCATTCCCGCGATCTGGATTGAAGGAGGACGCGGCGGCACTTCGAGCGACTGAATCGGCGGAAGGTGCGCGCCAAGCCAGACCAGTGCGCCGAGGCATGCAATGCCCATCCACAGAGCGAACACGAAGCTCCAGTAGAACCAGCGGCGTCCGCCGCCGCTTCCGCTGCGCCGCTTTTTGCGGGGCGGCTTTTCGCTTCCGCCGGAATTCCCGCGTGCCGGGGCATCGACAGGCGCGGCACGATCCTTCGCCGTGAGCCCGTGATCGAGGCTGATGCGCGGAAGCCCGAAAGTCGGCTCGCGGCGCGGAGCCTTTCGCCGTCCCAAACCCATATCGAAAAACCCGTCCCCGGCGGCAGCTGGAGAGACGCTAGATATGCGGCTTTAAGGCGGCGTTAAGCCAAGGAGATCGGCCCGCACCGGAGGATTTTTCAATGAGGAAGGCCGTCTCTGGGCGCGCGGAGTGTCGCAATTTGTGACAGGTCAGAAAGCGCGCCGCGGGGGTTTTGGCGCCAATGGCGGCATCTGCTTACGGGCGCTGTGTTGCGACGGTGACGTATGGTGGCAATCAGGTCACGGCTTGACGCTTTGCGATTGCGCGTGCGGGCCTATCGGTGACAATGGCCGGACCGGATAGTTCCGGCAGTAAGCGTAGCGTTGGAGTGTTTGATGCGTATTAGCGTACTCGTTCTCGCCGTCGTCGCGGTTGCGTCCGCGCCGGCAGCGGCCTTCGCGGCGAAATCCGCGAAGCCCGTAAAGCCGCGCGTGGTCTCGACCACACCGGCCAATATGAATGAGCTGAGTGCGAAACTTGTGGTGGACGGCTTGCACCAGATTTTCGTGCCGCTCGAAGTGACGCTGGCGAGAAAATGATAAATCGGGGGCGCGTATCGGCTCCCGCGATCTGAACTGAAAATAAAGCGGGCGCCCGAGGGCGCCCGTTTTTTTATCCCGCTGCGCGCGCGAGCTTTGCTTCGTCCGCACGCGGGAAAAGCTGCGCCAGCGCGCGCTTGATCGCCGCCTGGCGGGTGGGGGAGGCGATCTTCTCGCCGGTCAGGTCGGTGACGTAAAAAACGTCCACCGCTCGCTCGCCGAAGGTTGCAACATGTGCCGAGGCGATGTTGAGATTGAGCCGCGACAAAGTCGCGGTCATTTCATACAGCAGGCCCGGCCGGTCGATGACGGTGACTTCCACCACTGTGTAGCGGTTCGACCATTCATTATTGATCGTGACTTGCGGCTCAATTGCAAACGCCTTCAGCCGCGACTTAGCCGGTCGCTGTTTTACTGCGTCCGGCAGCTTGATTGAACCGCGCAACGCCTTGTCGATGGTGTCGGCGATGCGGTCGGCGCGACGCTTCTCATCTTCGTCCTGCTCGAACTCGCGCGTCAGCGCTATGGTATCGATCGCAAGGCCGTCGGTCGTTGTGTAAATCTGCGCGTCCACGATATTGGCGCCGCCCGCAGCGCATGCGCCCGCAATGATCGACAGAAGCCGCGGATGATCCGGGGCCGCAACCGTCAGTTCGGTGACGCCGCGGGCAATATCGAAGTCGATCTTGGTTGCGAGCGTTTTGGTTGCCGCTGCCGCATCGCGCAGGAAATGCGCGTGCGCGATCTTGTGCGGCAGATCGACCTTAAGCCAATAGGCCGGATAATGCCGTGCGATATAGGCGGCGACATCGCCCGGCGACCAGTCCTTCATGCGCTCGCGGAATTCGTCCTGCGCCATCGCGACGCGACGCTCGCGGTCAACTTCGGAGAAGCCGCCGGTTACGGCCGGCTCGGTCTCGTAATAGAGCGTGCGCAAGAGCTGCGCCTTCCAGCCATTCCACACGCCCGGTCCGACCGCGCGGATGTCGGCGGTCGCCAGGATTGTCAGAAGCTTCAGCCGTTCGAGTGACTGCACGACGCCTGCGAAATTCTCGATGGTCTTGCGGTCGGACAGATCGCGCGACTGTGCGACCGAGGACATGACGAGGTGCTGCTCGATCAGCCACGCGACCGTTTCGGTTTCGGCGGCTGATAGCCCTAGGCGCGGGCAGAAGCGCCGCGCCACGCGCGCGCCGGCAATCGAGTGATCCTCGACGCGGCCTTTCGCGATGTCGTGGAGAAACAATGCGACACGAAGAAGCTCGCGATGCCGCGGCTGGATCTTGCGGATCAGGTCGTTCGCGAGGCTGTATTCCTCGTTGCTGCCGCGTTCGATGTCCGCGAGAATCCCGATGCAGCGCAGCAGATGCTCATCCACCGTGTAGTGGTGATACATATTGAACTGCATCATCGCGACGACACGCCCGAACGCGGGCACAAATGCGCCTAGCACACCCACTTCGTTCATCCGCCGCAGCACGATCTCGGTATTTTGTTCGGATGTGAGTATCTCGAAGAACAGGCGGTTCGCGTCCTTGTTCTCGCGTAGTTTATTGTCGATCAGCTTGAGAGAACGCTTGGCCGTTCGCATCGCGTCGGGATGAAAGGCGAGGTTGTGCTTTTGCGCGAGCTGGAAAATACGAATGAGATTGATTGGTGCGCGTTTGAACGCGTCGGGCGAGGCAATATTGATACGATTATTGTCGACGACGAAATCGTTATGCCCGGCGAGTGCGCGCCGCTTGCCGCTGCGCGGCTTGAACTTCGCCATCATGCGGCCGAGCATCGGCGCGCTCTTGGCGTGGCTGTCTTCCAGCGCCGCGCATAGGATCGCGGTGAGATCGCCGACGTCCTTCGCCACCAGGAAATAGTGCTTCATGAAGCGCTCGACGTCCTGCATCCCCGGATGCTCGGTATAACCAAGCCGCACCGCGATCTCGCGCTGCACGTCAAATGAAATACGCTCCTCAGGACGGCCGGTGACGAAATGCAGATGACAGCGCACCGACCAGAGGAAATCCTCGCAGCGCATGAATAGTTTCAGTTCCTCGCGGTCGAATACGCCATGCTCGACCAGCGCCTCGACCTCGTTCACGCGGTAGACGTATTTCGCGATCCAGAACAGCGTGTGCAGGTCGCGCAACCCGCCCTTGCCATCCTTCACGTTCGGCTCGACCAGATAGCGCGATTGCCCGGCGCGGCGATGGCGCTCCTCGCGCTCGGCAAGTTTTGCTGCGACGAATTCCGGTCCGGTGCCCTGAACGACATTCTTGTCAAAGCGCACGGCGAGTTCGTCGAACAGCTTGCGGTCGCCGAACAGGAAGCGCGCTTCGAGGATCGCGGTACGAATCGTCATGTCCGCGCGCGCTTGCCGAATGCATTCGTCCACCGAACGCGTTGCGTGTCCGACCTTCAGCCCCATGTCCCACAGG
>CAMBBO010000039.1 GCA_945862935.1 Pseudorhodoplanes sinuspersici
CAAGCTTGGCGACGGCGCCATCGTGTTACACCCCGTGCCGGACGCTCGCGGCAATGCGGAACGGCTCGAAATGGCGCGCGTCTTCGAAATTCTCTATGCGATTGACGAACAGGATGTGATCGTTCCGATGGCTGCGGATCTCGCCGAGCGCGCCGACGCCTCCTCACTTGCGGCGCTTGCGGAAATTTCAACGCGCCATAAGGATGCTCGTGTCACTTTACTGCTCGGCAAAGGCGCGGTGGCGCGAGGCCTGCCATTCGACGTGCACGCTTACCCAGTGCAAGGCTTACCGCGTTACGAGCCAATCGGTTCCGCGGTCGAACCGCAGGTCGCCTATTCGATTGCTCGTCAGGAATCGGCCTTCAACCCGAAGGCCGTGTCGAGCGCCAAAGCCTACGGGCTGATGCAAGTAACTATACCGGCGGGAAAACACATTGCCAAAAAGCTTGGCTTCGCGTTCGACCAGAAAAAACTGATCAACGACCCAACCTACAACGCGCGCATCGGCGCAGCTGAACTCGGCGACCTGATCGAGAGTTATCGCGGCTCCTACATTCTTTCATTCGCGGCCTACAACGCCGGCCGTTCACGCATTCGCGAATGGATCGAGCGTTATGGCGATCCGCGCGACCCGAAGGTCGATGCCGTCGATTGGGTGGAAAACATCCCCTTTTCCGAAACCCGCAACTACGTGCAGCGCGTGATGGAAAACCTCCAAGTCTATCGCGTGCGCTTTGGCGCGTCGTCGAAGCTGCTGATAGAGGCAGACCTGCGCCGTGGAGCCGAGGGAGTTCAGTAACGCCAGCCGCCTTCAGCAGCGACTCTAGGCGCGCGGCAATTTCGCCTTTTCGGCGCGCCACGCGTCACCATAGTCGACATTCTGCCATTGCTCGAACCACGGGCCGCCGCGCGTGAAATGCACGGCCTTGGGCATCCCCTGCGCAGGCTTTTCGTTCCAGCCTTCCAGCCAGTTCCACTCAACCGGCAATTCACCGATCTCGTCGTCCTTCGCCCATTGCATACGATGCAGGTACGCTCCGCTTTCGCGATTGACGACTTCGGGCGTCAACTTGTGAACCGACGGGTGATCGCAATTGAACAGCATCAGCGACGACCAGTTCTTGCGCGGATAGGACGTCTGCACCGCGCCATCCATCTTGGTCGCTTCTTTCGGCGTGTAATCATGATGTACGCAGAACACGGCTTTGTCGGACGTCGTGTATGGAAGCAATCCCGCGATGTCGCCGAGCCAGAGAAAGTCGCAATCGCAGAACAGCGCCCAGCCCTTGAACCCGGCAAGCGCCGGCGTGAGGAACCGCGTATAGGTGAATTCGGTCGAGGCGAGCGGATCCTTGTCACGCGTATAGAGCCCCTGCGCGCGCAAATCCTCGGCCTTGATGGGGATGACCTGGACCGGGGTGGATGCACGGCTCTCGAGCGAATATTTCGCTACATCATAGGCTTCCGGCTCACGCGCATCCCAGCCGATGAAAACGCGCAATGGCGCAGTCATGCCCGATCCTCTCTTGTCTCAATGAACGCGGACACTTCGTTTGTGACCTCGTCAACCAGCGCCGACCACGTTTGTCCCATCCGCTGCGGCCTCACGCGAACGCTGGGATACCATGGATTATCCGGCTTTTCCGCATGCCAATACCACATCCGGGAATGTCCGAACGGCGCGAGCACCCATGTCGGCCGCCCAAGCGCTCCCGCGAGATGAACCGTAGTGTTGCTAACGCTGACAACCGCGTCGCACGCTGCGATTAACGCACCTAAACTCTCGATGTCGTTGGTGTTGTCGACATCATCCAGATGTTCAAGCGTCATCCGGCTCGCGGCGGCAAAATCCGCGCGTTCGGCCGACGTGTCCCCATATTGAAGATCAATCCAGCGCGCATCGACGGCACGCAATAACTCTGTGAAATGGCTCAATTCCGCGCTTTTGAATTGACCCCATTTTGCCTTGCGGCTGTGCCAGGACAGCCCGATCGCGGCCCGTCTGTCGCCCGCAACACGCTCGCGCATTGCTTTGACACGGGCCGGATCGGCGCGAAGAAATCCCGCTGGTCGATCGGGAAACGAAGCCCAATCGGCTCGGAAAAAACCGCCGAGCGAGGTCAGGCCAATTTGTGCGACCGCCGGACCGACATACAAATCTGCTTTTGCCGCAACGACCTCAACATCCGGAAATGAGCGCGCGAACATCGCGACAAGCCGCGGCTCTACCTCAAGAACCATGTGGCGCACGCGTTGAGATAGCTCGCCGACTAAGCTCGCGAACAGAATCTGATCGCCAAGACCTTGCTCCGACCAGACCAGCAGTGGCCCATCAATGGCCTCGCCGCCCCACGCCGGAAGCTGATAGGGCCGAGGAACGCCATGTTTTCCCGAAGTCCAGCGCTTTTCGTAAAGCCGAAAGCCTTCCGCGAAGCGTCCATGCCGCAAGAAGTAATAATGGGCGTCGAAATTATTCGAGTCGATCTTCAACGAATGCTCTGCGTTCGCGAGAGCTTCGCCATCGCGAGCAAGATGCGTCAACGCGGTGCCGCGATGATTGATGAATTCAACGTCGTTCGGCCGCAACTGGAGCGCTTGATCGAAATAGCGCAGCGCATCGTCCGGCCGGTCCCGTTCGAAAAATAGCGCGCCGCAATTATTAAGCGTGTCGGCGTGGTCCGGTTGGAGCGCCAAAACACGTTCGTACGATGCGAGCGCCTCATCAAAACGTCCCAACGCTTTCAAAA
This sequence comes from Pseudorhodoplanes sinuspersici, assembly GCA_945862935.1. Classification (GTDB taxonomy): domain Bacteria; phylum Pseudomonadota; class Alphaproteobacteria; order Rhizobiales; family Xanthobacteraceae; genus Pseudorhodoplanes; species Pseudorhodoplanes sinuspersici_A. Next base: position 2,748 of record CAMBBO010000039.1, read on the forward strand.
CGTTGCCGCGATTGCTCAAGGCGGTGACGGAATTTGGATCGGTCCGCAGGGCGCGATCGTAGCTGTCTAGCGCCCGAACGTGAGCACCGAGACTGAACAATGCGTAGCCGCGATTGGAGAGAATTTCAGGTTGGCCGGGCGCGAGTTCGTGCGCGCGATCGTAAGATACAACCGCATCGTCATGCCGCCCTGCCGACATCAGCGCGTTGCCGCGCTCAAACCACAATCGCGGATCGCGCGCATTCGACGCCAGCGCAGCATCGAAGGCCTGCAACGCCTCGTCGAAACGCTCCAGCCGCGTCAGCATTAAGCCGCGCCCGTAGAGCGCCTGAACCCGCGCCGGTAGCGGCAGCGACGCGAGCGCGTCATAGGCCGCCAGCGCATCGGCAAAGCGCCCACCCGCGGCCAGAGCGGCCGCGTAATTGCCAAGGATGTCGGCGTCACGAGGGCGCTGGGCCACAGCAGCACCAATCAATCGCACCGCTTCTTGCGCATCACCCTGCTGAAGGCGCAGCGCGCCGAACAGATGCAGCGCATCGGCGTTGTTGGGATCGGATTTGAGCGCGGAAGCGTAGAATTTTTCCGCCTCGGCGAACTGCCCCTGCCGGTGCGCTTGCATCGCTTGCTGAAGAACTTGCGCGACCGGCGCCTTGCTCGACATAGATGACACAGGTGCCCTGCTGGATTTTGCCACCGGGTTGAAGCCTAATTTTCGTTTTCATTCAAGGGATTGGGAAGACTTGAGATTTCTTGCCGAACAGCCAACATGCTGCAAGGCCAGATCATTCGCGATTGGAACCCATGGCAACCACCAGCGTGTTTGTTTCCGGCAGTGACGGATTGCGGCTGCATGTACGCATCCACGCGCCGTTCGATCCGCACGGGTTGCCGGTCGTCTGCCTGCCCGGCCTGTCGCGCACCACCGCCGATTTTGACGATTTGGCCAAAGGGCTAGAATCGGAAAAGCGCCGCGTGCTGGCCATCGATTCGCGCGGCCGTGGCCGCTCCGACTACGATCCAAATCCTGCCAACTACAACTTCGCGGTCGAGCTTGGCGACGTGATCACGGCCATGACCGAGCTCAATGCCTGGCCTGCCGTGATTGTCGGAACCTCACGCGGCGGATTGCTCACCATGCTGCTCGGGACGGTGCGGCCGGACATGATTGCGGGAGTCGTGCTCAACGACATCGGGCCTGCGATCGAGCCCAAAGGCCTGATCCGCATCAAGGCCTCACTTGGGAAGATGCCGGAGCCCAAGAATTTCGACGACGGCGCTGACCTCTTGCGGCGTTCGCAGAACGCGCAGTTTCCCAAACTCACAAGGGAACAATGGCTCGCTTTCGCACGCAGGACCTGGCGGAATGACCATGGCCGGCTGGTGCCGACCTACGACACCAACCTTTCCGCAGCTCTTGGCGAAATAGATCCAGCGACGCCCCTCCCCGCGCTTTGGAACGAATTCGATTCACTATCGGCGAAACCGATGATGGTGATCCGCGGAGAGACGTCCGACATCCTGTCGGCGGAGACGGTTGCGGCCATGCGGGCGCGCCGGGCTTCACTTGAGGTCGTCGAAGTGCCGGATCAGGGGCACACGCCGCTTCTCGCTGAAGCGGACATCATCGCCAGGATCGCCGGCTTTGTAAAACGTTGCGACCGGCAGGCCTGATGGCGCACGGACGGTAATTCACGGCGCGGAATTTATGGTGCCAGCCGCAGCGCCTGCATCTTTGGCAATTCAAAATGAAAAACCCCCGGCGGTTGCCCGCCGGGGGTTCCTAACTTCAGCCTAGAACTAAACGATTAGTTCCAGAAGTTGCGCTGTGCGCGGAAGTTGAACGACCACACGCCGTCGTCAACCAGATTACGCGCAACACCAGTCGGCATCGCGCCAGCGGCGAGAGTCGACGTGCCCGAGTTGTTCTGGTCGATACGAGTGTAGAAGCCTTCCACGCTCAGATCGAGGTTCGGAACCGGGGACCAAACCGTGCGGCTGCCCAACTGCCAGAGATTGACGTCGGGATTGCAGCTCGCAGCGGCCAGACCGGTGATGCCAGCGCAAACGATGCCCTTGGCAGAGGTCGCGTCGGTCGACGATCCGCTGTAACGGATCGCGGTGTAGGTACCGAGCAACGAGGTGCGCAGATTCGGCACCCAGTAATGTTCGATGCCTGCAACGGCGCCCCAGCCGGTGGTCAGCTGAAGCTGCGTACCAGTACCGTTGAACACGGCGTCGACAGCGTAACCAAGCGTCATGTCGGTAGCCGACTGACCCTTCCAGATGCTGTAAGCCGTGCTGCCGTTCTTCTGAACGGTACCCAACACGCCTTCGGTATAGGTGCCCGAAACGATGAAGCGGTCACCCTTCGCCCACGGAAGGTTGATGTTCATACCAGCCATCACAGCGAAGCCCCACTTGTCGTCGGGGCGGCCGTTGTTGGTGGTACCGGGTGTGCCCGCATTGTAGTAAATCGGGCGAACCTGATGCGCCACGCCGGCAACCTGGGCAGAACCCCAAGCCTGGTCGACGCGCAGAGCTGCGGTGATGTCCGGAATCTCGGTGCCACCGTAGGAGTTGGTGCTCGCGCCACCGAAGGTGAACGCGCCGTTTGCGCCATTGTAGATGTTCATACGGCGATGGGTCGCCGGATCTCCAGCTTCAATGCTGAGGGACACGCCGTTGCCGAGCATCGCGGTATAGGCCGCGAGGTTCATGCCGTTGCCGGAGTCCGCAGCGCCAAGCGTCGAGACGTTGGACATGCCTGCGTTCGAGTAGAAGTCGAAGAACGAGACAGTCTTACCGAACGTGAACCCAGCGAACTGGATGAATGCGCGGTCGTAGAAAACAGCGCCGTCGTCCTTACGAAGAGCGGAATCGTCGCCCTGCGCGTTCGGAGCCGCGCCCGTGGTGTACTGCATGCCAGCGCGGATGTAGGAGCGCAGGGTGCCGTATTCCGTCTGGGTGCGAACGTCGAACGAGGTGTTATAGCGGGTACGCCAGTTGTAGTAGTTGGTTTCCGCCGCGTTGAAGCGCGAGTTGGCGCCGGAAATGTACGGGCCAGCGCCTGACGGGGCGCCGTTGAAGGCGGCGTCGAAACGGACGTAGCCGCCGATCTTGATGCAAGTGTCAGTGCCCGGAATGTAATAATAGCCGGCACCGTACAGGGAGCAGACCTTCACATATTCGACCGCTTTGGCCTTCATGGGAAGATCAGCCGCCTGCACCCCAGCGGCGGCGACGAAGGTCGCTGCGGAGCCGAGGAGTAGGCTTTTCACCATCTTCATTTTGAACCTCCAAGTTTGCTTTAAGGAGGGTTCGGTCTCCGCAGAATGCCGAAGCACTCTTTAGAGGGTCCCTTATCCCCCGCGATCTACTCCAGTTTCCTTGGGAGAAACCGTAGCAGCGCGACCCCGGGGTTGCCCCCCTCCGTCGCAAGGTCACCTTAGCGAACAGCCCCTACCGCGCAACGAAGAACAGCCCTTCCCACAGGCCTGCAGGGCCGTTTTTGCCTAGCTGTTGCACAAAGAACACGCAGCCGTGAGCAACCCAAAAACGGCCTTTTCTCAAGTCTTTTCAATGCGCTAACTCACCGATGGCGGCTGCCAAATCTTCGGGCAGAACCGGCCCGAGGCATCGGGAACACTTCTGATGAACGCCCCCGAAGCCAGCCGTTGACATCAGGTGCTGCATTTCGATTCGACGTCCTCGGCCTGCAAAAAAAGAGAGGTTTTGCGGCTCACCTCATCGGCGAAAACCGCGCAACTGAAACTCAAATCGTCAGCATTGCTGTAACGATGCGAGCACGCGTTTTCCGCGCGCGGGCGAATTGACTGTTAAGGCGGATTGAATTGCGAATGTTGTGCGGCACAAAAGCTCGCCGCCAAAATGGCGACTGCGATGGCTTCAATCACACGGCAAGTTAGTGGCGGAGCCGGAGGGATTCGAACCCTCGATACGCCTTACAGCGTATGACGATTTAGCAAACCGTTGCCTTCAGCCACTCGGCCACAGCTCCGCTGGAAGGCGAGCTATGCCTGAGGCCAAAACCGTTAGCAAGCCGAGCGGCGCGTTTGCGCCGGCACGCCTTTGCCTTTTGGTTTTGCATCAATGGGTGGTCAGAAACGCCCTCGCCGCCCGTTGTGCGGCAGCGATTTCCGAAGGCGACATCCCCTCTGCAATCTCCTGACGCGAGCGAATTGCATCCGGGTTGCCCTTCATCGCTGCAAGATTGAACCACTTGTGAGCGAGAACGAGATCCGCCGGCACCGAACGGCCGGTCGAATACATAAGCCCCAGTTCGTAGAAGCTGTCCGCGCCCGCGGGCGCCTGCCCCATTACAGCGGCGTTGATGTCCGCCATCTCAAAACGCGCCATATCACCCACTCCCCTGTTTCACCCACGCGACCTGCACTCCCCTGAGCTTTTTGGCCGCGCTATCCGTCACCGGTTAGTCCGATGAACGCCGCGATGATGGCTCTGAAAATTTGAACAGTGGTTTAATCAATGCGCTAAATGGATTGTGAAGACGCGAGGCGTGCCATCGGGCGCAAACACGGGAATGAGCCAGAAAGCCCAGATATCACCGCATTTTGCGCCTAACGGTGACGGAACGTTCACGATGCGCATTGCCTTGAAGCTAACCATCGTGAGCGACAATTTGCGCAAGCCCCGATGAGCCGCGATTGGCCCATTTGGATTGCGGGAACCCCACGAATCCAGTTCAATTCAATCAGCCCTTGCGGCGCTCCAACAATCCGGGACTTAAATGAATTCGCTCCTTCGCGCCGCATCGGCGGCGGCCATGTTGACACTTCTCACCGTGCCTGCGCGCGCACAAGACGCATCGGGAATCTGGCTGACTGACGAGAAGGATGCCAAAATTCAGATCGCAAAATGCGGCAATGCCTATTGCGGGACCATCGTCTGGCTCGCGCGCCCGCTCGACCCCGACACCGGCAAACCATCTCTCGACAAGCAGAACCCGGATCAGTCAAAGCGAAAGCGTCCGATCATGGGAATTGCGATCTTCCCCGGAATGCAGCCCAACGGCGCCAACAAGTGGTCCGGCCCGATCTACAACGCCGAAGACGGCAACACCTATAATGGCAACATCAGCGTCGCCGGCGCGAACGCGCTGAAGGTCGAAGGTTGCCTGTTCAACGCCTGCCAGTCGCAGACCTGGACCCGCACTACGAACTGATGTCGCGCGAAGACCTCATCGCGGTCGTCTGACACGGTTTCACAGACAGGATCTTCGACGCATCCCTCCCCGCTGGACGGCGCAGGATCGACCGGCCTATCGTTCCGGCACCGGCGTTTTCGTATCTGCGCCGAGCGTGTCGGAGGAGTTCATGTCCAAGCATATTCTCGCAGCAGCGCTCGCCGCATGCATGGTCACGGCGCTGCCATTTAATCCGATTTTGCCTCAAGCCGGGTTCGCCCAGGACGCCAAGAACGAGGCTAAACCCAAAAAACCAATCAGCGCGGGCCTCAAGGCCTGGCACGAGCGCCAGAAGAAGTGTGGCGCAGAGTGGAAGGCGGACAAGGCGGCGGGCAAGAACGAAAAAACGCAGACGTGGCCCAAATTTCTCAGCGCTTGCAACAAGCGCCTGAAGGCAGCGATCTGACAGCCTGACATTGGCCCGCAGAGTAATTCTTCAGAATCGAAAACCAAAATCTTGATCTGAAAAACAAGAGGGCGTCGGAGAGACTTAAGATGTCTCACCGACGCCCTCCGTCGTCACGCAGCTGGCGAAGCGAAGACTGAGCTTTCACTCAGCGGCTTCGAGAACTTCGCCAGCGTCTATGACGTGAACGAAGTCCGAAGACTACTTGCGCTTGGTCTTGCGCTTCGTCTTCTTCGCGGTCTTCGCGGCCTTCTTTTTGCGCTTCGCCATGGTGCCCTCCAGAGTTTAAGAGATGGCGTTATCGATAACGTGCAGTCGCGAATCGACCTGCACTACAATTCGATTACTACACAACAACGGAAAAATCAGCTTTGCCGCTTAACGAAGCGTTTTTGCGAGCGCGTCGCCGCATCGCGCAGCGCTTCGTCGCGGATGAATGTTTGACACCAACGACAATCGCGCGCGAATGAACCCGCGACATAGTAAAAATTCTGCGACATTCAAAAACGTCATATTTCATAACGCTTTTTGAATGCTCGTGTGATCGACGCATATGCCGTGTTCGTTCAGGAAAATCGAAAAATCGTTGCGGAATCGAACGTTCGCCACGTCAAGTTTTTTGCGTTAGGACGCGGTGGAAAATTTTTTCAAAATCCTTCGTCGCGAACGGTCGCAAAAGTGCGAAATCGATCAGAATCGAGCGAATCGGTGATTCTGATTCGGTGCGCGGCGCGAACGAAAGCGATCAGCAGGTATCCAGATCGGTGTCAGCGATCGTTGTTCGTCGACCTAAACGGCGCCTTGCAACGCGGCGCCGAACCGGAATCGATGCGTCCTCGAGCAGATCGCGTCACAGTCCGAGCTTGTGACGCAGGATGTCGTTCAGCGTTTGCGGATTGGCCTTGCCGCCGGATGCCTTCATCGCCTGACCGACGAACCATCCGATCGCTTTCGGGTTCGTTTTGGCGTCCGCGACCTTGTCCGGGTTCTTCGATACGATGTCATCGACGATCTTTTCGATCGCGCCGGTGTCCGTGACCTGCTTAAGCCCGCGATTTTCGACGATATCGGCGGGTTCGCCGCCCTCGGTCCACGTAATTTCGAACACATCTTTCGCGATCTTGCCCGAAATCGTTCCCGCGGCCATGAGATCGAGGATCGCTCCGAGTTGGTTTGCGGAAATCGGCGAGGAGGAAACGTCTTTTCCTTCCTTGTTCAATCGTCCGAACAGTTCGTTGATGACCCAGTTGGCTGCCGTTTTTGCGTCTCGGCCCGACGCAACAATTTCAAAGAAATCCGCCGTCTCCCGCTCGGTTACAAGGACGTCGGAATCGTAGACGGTAAGCCCGAAGTCCTTCACAAAGCGCGTCTTTTTCTCGTCTGGTAGCTCCGGGAGATCGGCTTTCAGGGCGGCGATTTCCTTCTCGGATACTTCCAGGGGCAGCAAGTCGGGATCAGGGAAGTAGCGGTAGTCGTGTGCCTCTTCCTTGCTGCGCATCGAACGTGTCTCGCCCCTGTTCGGATCGAACAGCCGGGTCTCTTGATCGATCGTGCCGCCGTCCTCGATGACTTCGATCTGGCGCCTCGCCTCATGCTCGATCGCCTGCCCGATGAACCGGATCGAGTTGACGTTCTTGATCTCGCAGCGCGTGCCGAGCGGCGCGCCCGGCTTTCTCACCGAGACGTTCACGTCGGCGCGAAGATTTCCCTTCTCCATGTCGCCATCGCAGGTTCCGAGATACCGCAGGATCGAGCGCAGCTTCGTCACGTAGGCTTTGGCTTCTTCCGACGAGCGCAGATCGGGCTTCGACACGATCTCCATCAGCGCAACGCCAGAACGGTTGAGGTCCACCAGCGACAAGGTGGGATTCTGGTCATGGATCGACTTACCGGCATCCTGTTCGAGATGCAGCCGCTCGATACCGACCGTGACGCGCTCGCCATCCGGCAGGTCGAGCACGACCTCGCCTTCACCGACGACGGGGGATTTGTACTGACTGATCTGATAGCCCTGCGGCAGATCGGGATAGAAATAGTTCTTCCGATCAAACACCGACTTTGAATTGATTTTCGCGTTCAGTCCGAGGCCGGTCCGGATCGCCTGGCGGACGCATTCGCCATTGATGACCGGCAGCATGCCGGGCATCGCGGCATCCACCAGCGACACATGCGAGTTGGGTTCTCCGCCAAAGGCAGTCGAGGCACCGGAAAAGAGCTTGGCCTTCGAATTGACCTGCGCATGCACCTCCAGGCCGATGACAACCTCCCAGTCGGCGGTCGAACCTTTGAGGAGCTTTGCGGTGCGTGCGGTTGCGGTCATGGCTGTCCAAATCGGGAAAATGCTGGGTCACGGTGCGGCATGCCAGCTATTCGATCTGGTAGCCGTTAGCGGGCTTTGCCCGCAAGTCCTTATCCCAATGGCAATTTCCGCAAATTCCTCGTCCGGCGGGGCAGCTCGCGCCCGAACGCAGCAATTACGCCGAGGGAACACGATCTGTGATCGCGGTGTTGGTCCTGCGAACAAGCGCGTTCTGAATGGAGATGCGCCATGGCTCATAGCCACCATCTGATCGACACTCATCACATCGACGAGCACCCGGCTGCGATGTTTGGATTGATGATTGGAACGCTCGCCGTTCTGATGACCGTGCTGGTGCTTTCGATCTATTCGCATGCCAGCAACGCGGGCCGCCAAAGCGGTGGCGCGCCGGTTCATTCCGCGACCCAACGTTGAGTCCCTAAGTTTTGGCTATTGCGGTTTTGGTGGGAGCGCCATGCTCACGGCCGCCGGTGGCGGCGCAGGCTCATTTGGCTCGGGCGCGACCGGCCGGCCCGGGGCGCGCCCCATGCTTCCAAGGAACGACTGGAAAGTGGCATTGGTGCGCAGCGCATCGCTGCCTGCGGAGATCAACGCATCAACCTGATCGGCGGGCAATTTGAAACGCGTTTCAATCGCCTGCAATTGCGTCGCGCGCTCCTCGCCAAGTTGATCGAAGCCGACCCGTCCGACGAAAAACTTGATGTCCCGGCAATTCCAGTTGGCAGGCGCGCCGTATTTTTTGCGCTGCGCGGCAGTCAAGCCGCAGCGCCAGCGAACCACTTCCTTTTGCCATTCCTGCATCACGCTATCGAAAGCGGTAAAGCTCGCACGCACGCCGGAATCCACCGCCGTGTCGGAAGCAGCCATGATGAGATCGACGCCCGCCGGCCCTTCGACGGTCTTGACCCAGTCACCCGAGGGCCCCCGCCCCGCGTCGATCACAAGGAACATAACGCGCCGTGTCTTGACCGCCTGTGCCTCTGTCATAGGTCCAAATGGCGTGTCGGACGACAGGCGCGCGATGGTGAAGCCCGACAGGCCAAAATTGTCGACTAGGCCACCGTCGAGCAGCTTGATGTAGGGCATCGAGCCGTCGTTGTAGCGCCCGATCGCGTCGGCAAAGGCGCGCAGCATCGGAGACGCTGCACGGTTCTGGCGCGCACGAACGATCCATTCTGGCAGCTTTGATTTGCACTGGTCCGGGAAGGTTTTCAGCACCACCGGCGCAAACACCACCGGCACGGCGGCGGACGCCGCCACGGCATCCGACAGCTTGTACGAATTCAGGTCGCTGCAGATTGCACGGAACGCAGTCGCGCCGAAAACGAACGTGGTGCGGTTGTAGATGTCAGATGCATTGATCCAGATGCGTGGACGGCGCTGCGCCCGGAATGCTGCGAAGGTCGCGCCTTCGAACAGGTTGTCGTCCAGCCATTTCGGGAATTGTTCGCTGTCGTTGATCCCCCCACCCAGAGCGCGCGACAGGTTCACGAAGGAAATCTGCGTGTTGATCTTTTCTTCGGCGTTTTTGAGCAGAAAGCGTTCGCGGAAATCCTGCAGCGCTGCGCGCTTCTTCAGCCCGTAATAGGCCGCGGTAACCGAGCCGCCAGAGACGCCCGATACGAAATCAAGCTTGTCGAGAAGCGAACCGCGATTGCCAGGAAGCCGTGTACGCTCCATTTCCAGAAGCGCGCCATGCGCGAAGGCTGCCGCCCGTGTGCCGCCACCGGAAAACGAAATGCCGACCAGAAGTTCATCGTCGTGCTGGGCGTCTTCGCGGCCGACTTCAGCGGCTTGGGCAACCGAGGCCACGGACACGTTGCGGGGTTCGTTGCGCACGTTCGCGCATCCGCCCACCACGGCCGCAAGCGCAATCGCTGTTACGCCACGCCACGCCACTTTATGAGCCTCCCCCGCTTAGTCTTTGAAAAGAATTGCTATTCCAAAGAGCGGTAGGAATGTTTATCCGCGCAGCACTGCTTTCGGTCAAGGATACGAAATCGTCAAATTAAGAGACGGTTAACCAACACCGTCGCCGTCTAACGCTCTGATGTACCTTGTAAAAGCGTCTCGACAATCGAGTTCCATTCGGAGTCGAGCGCACCGTTTGCAGGCTCGCGTGTGGCCAGGCGGTACCAGTAGCGCGCGTTCGGCAGATCGCCTTCGACTCGATGCAGGTAAGCATGCACCCACGCAGCCTCCGCGCTGTCGTCATCCTGCACGATCTTGTGCGCGCGATCCCAGTCACCCTTGGCTGCCCACCAAAGTGACTTGAGTGGAGGTGAGATGTCCTGAGGCTCGGACGGCTGCGATCTGAAATCCGACGGCGTCATCACGACCACCATGTCTGCGGAGCGAAAGCGCCAGCAGCGTCCTCTATCACCTGTCCAAGCGAGAACAAGGTTTCCTCGTCAAACGGTCTGCCAATCAGCTGCAATCCGAGCGGCAGCCCCTGCCCGTCCAGACCGGCCGGCACAGAAATTCCGGGAAGCCCGGCCATGTTCACCGTCACCGTAAACACGTCATTCAAATACATCTCGACCGGATCCGCGCCGGACTTTTCACCTATGCCAAACGCGGCGGATGGTGTCGCCGGGGTCAGCATCGCGTGCACGCCCGACTTAAAGCAATCTTCGAAGTCCTTCTTAATCAAGGTGCGGACCTTCTGCGCGCGCAGGTAATACGCGTCGTAATACCCTGCGGACAAAACATAAGTTCCGATCATCACGCGGCGTCGAACTTCAGGACCAAAGCCCTTGGCCCGCGTATTCTCATATGTCGCTGTAATGTCGCGCCCTGCTTCGCGCAGGCCGTACCGTACGCCGTCATATCGCGCGAGGTTGGAGGACGCCTCCGCAGGGGCAACGATATAATAGGCCGGGAGCGCGTATTTTGTGTGCGGCAGCGAGACATCGACCATCTCCGCGCCCGCTCCTTTCAGCCATTCGATGCCCTGCGACCATAACTTTTCGATCTCGGCGGGCATGCCGTCGAGCCGATATTCCTTGGGGATGCCGATGCGCATGCCTTTGACAGATTTGCCGATTGCATCCTCGTAGTTGGGCACGGGAAGATTGGCGCAGGTCGAATCCTTCGGGTCGTGCCCGGCCATCGAGCGGGTCAGGATGGCGGCGTCGCGCACGGTACGTGCAATAGGTCCAGCTTGGTCCAGCGACGACGCGAACGCAACGATTCCCCAGCGCGAGCAGCGCCCATAGGTCGGTTTCAGTCCAACCGTGCCGGTGAAAGCGGCCGGCTGACGAATGGAGCCGCCGGTATCCGTCGCAGTCGCACCGAGGCAAAGTCTGGCGGCAACCGCTGCGGCCGAACCGCCTGACGAGCCACCCGGAACGAGATGCGTCCCCTCGATGCCGCCGCTTGCTCCAGCGCCAACATTGCTGCCGCGCCGGCGCCAGGGATTGACCACCGGGCCGAAAACGGACGTTTCGTTCGACGAGCCCATGGCGAATTCGTCGTTGTTCAACTTGCCGAGCATGACCGCGCCATCGCGCCATAGATGCGATGTAACCGTTGAATCATAGGTCGGAACGAAATCACCGAGAATGCGAGAACAGGCGGTACTCCGCACATCCTTGGTGCAGAACAGATCCTTGATACCCAGCGGGATTCCTTCGAGCGGACCAGCGCTGCCGCTTGAAATGCGGGCATCGGATGCCTGCGCCATCGCCCTGGCCTGCTCCGGCGTTTCCAGCACGAAGGCATTGAGCGAGCGCGCTTTTTCCATTGCGGCGAGATGCGCGTTCGTCAGATCAAGCGCGCTGAACTGCTTCTTCTGCAGTCCTTCGCGCGCACTTGCGATCGATAAGCCGGTGAGTTCTGTCATCTCGCCCCGCGTCTTCTTGTCAAAACCGCGGCACTCATTCGATCACCTTCGGCACGGTGAAATAGTGATCCTGCGCGGCGGGCGCATTCCTGACGATCTGATCGGCAATGCCGCCGTCGGTTACTTCGTCGGCGCGCTGGACCATGGTCATCGGCGTCACCGAGATCATCGGCTCGACCCCATCCACATTCACCTCGGAGAGCTGCTCCACGAAAGCAAGGATCGCGTTGATCTCGCCGCGCAGATGCTCGACCTCGTCATCGGCAACCGCGATGCGCGCCAGATGCGCGATACGGCGGACGGTTGCAGCGTCGACGGACATGGGCAGACCTCTTGGGGGTAAGGCCCCGCGCCTATAGCAGAGCCGCGAATTGCGCGGCAACCGTTGAACTTGGCATCGGGATCGCGCAACAAGGAAGCATCGAATTGGAAGGGAATTCCATGCTGTCTCGGCGCGCAGTTTTTGGGCTGGTCCTGAGCGGAATCGCGAATACGGCCATGTCGGCTCTCGCCGCCGACCTCTCCGCCAAGGACTTCGCCGGTTCAATCTACAAGGAATACGTGGGCAAGGATGCCAAGGGCATTCCGATCGATTCACCGCGCGCCAAGGCGCTTCTGACGCCTAGCCTGATGGCACTGATCGACGCCGACGCCAAACGTGCCGCCCGGCGAAAAGACGTACCGAACCTCAGCGGCGATCCATTCGTCGACGCACAGGACTGGGAGATTTCGGGCTTCACTGTCGACGCTCAAGAAAACGACAAGACCTCGATTGCGAAAGTATCATTCACCAATGCTGGCACGAAAACCATCGTGACCCTCAATCTGGTCAAGGCCGCTGGCGGCTGGCGGATCGACGACATGACTGGCCCGAGCGGATCGGTGCGGAAACTTCTCTCGAAGAAATAGCGACGGCTCTTACGGCCGCGCGTTTTCCACGAGCTTCCAGCCCATCGCTTTCATATTCTCGCGCGCCATCGCGGTTGCAGTCCCACTGATGCGAAGCTCGCCTTTGCCTGCGAGCCCCTGACGCTTGAGATCGGCATTCACCGCACCCAAAGCTTTGCCGGTGCTCTCTGTCCACGACAGTGCGTCGACCGGCCACAGCCCCATGATGGTGCCGCTCTTTAGTTCCACGAACGGAAATTCCCCGAGCGCGAGGAAGGCGACAACATTGCCGGTCTTGCGCTCGTACTGCGCGAGCATCTCCACATGGCGGCGCATGAAGAAGGCCGCGTCCCGCCGGGCCACCGCTGCTGCACGGGCGACAAAGCCCGGCCGTTCGCGCGCCTGAATGGCCGTTAGCGCCTCGCCGACGGCGTACGCATCGAGCGGGGTATAATTGCGGTTCGCAAGAAATGCGTCCGACAATTCTCTGGTGACGCCCATCGCCGTCAATTTTTGCCGCGTCATATCCATCAATTGCGCTGCGGTGTAATCGCGCGAGATCGACGTGAGATCGTAACCCGTGGACACATTCGAGATCACGATCCCGGCGACGCCCGGAATGGCCATGAGTGCGCCATTGACCACAAGACCGCCCGCAGCAGCGGCCTCCGAAAGGCGCGCGAGCTTGACAGCCAGCGGCTGAAAATCGGTATAGGGATCGACGCCAAGTTTTGCAGCAATCTCACGCCGCTGCTTGTTCACGCCGAGCAGCCCGGCCATCGGGTCGTCGACCGTTTTACCGGCATTGTTCATGCCCGCCCCGATCTGCCCGAAGACAGAACCGATGCCGGCGAGCGTATTGCCAATCGTCTTGACCGGATTGACGATCAATTCGCCTGCGAACTTGATCGGACGCAGTCCCGCTTCCGCGAGCGCGCGATTGAAAGCATCGGAGTTGTTGACTTTATCGAGCTCCGCGACCGCGGCGAGTTCGATCAGCCGCATCTGGAGCACCGCGTCGCCGTTGGCGACGACATCGCCATACGACGTCTTCAGTTGATAGACGCGCAGAAAGCCATCCGACGTCACCGGATTGGCAACGGTGTAGTTGACGCCCGCCGCGCGCAGGCCCGGAATTTTCGTAACGTCAAACCGCGGAGGCGCTTCGAAGGCGCTCGCGGGAAGGGCCGCTGCGCATAGACCCGCGACCGCGAAAACCCGAACGATCCTGGCACGCATGATGGCCCCCGGCTCACTCACAACAAGCCTTATTGTGAGGCCGAAGACCTGCCAACCGCAAGCGCCGATATACGTCCGGGAGCGCCCTTAAGACATCGTCTCGACGATGATCGCAGTCTGAATCAACGCGGACAGGTTGATGACAGCGTGTAGC
>CAMBBO010000040.1 GCA_945862935.1 Pseudorhodoplanes sinuspersici
TTGAATGCCCGTCCGGATCGAAACCAATAATCCGACCGTCCGCGTTCTGGTGATTTCGCTCGTCCTCGCCATTATTGCGATCCTCGGCCATATCGCGCGCATCCCCTACATCACGCAGTGGCATTTCTGGATCGCAATCATCGCCTATGCGGTGCTGCTCGCGGGCACGCTCTACAAGATCTGATCGCCGAAACAAAAAACGCCGCGCCCCGGGGACGGGACGCGGCGCTCTGCCGCCGATGCTCGTGGGGACTTACATCGCCGGCAGGATTGCGATGTCGCGCACCTTGCCCGACACGCCGGAAATCTTCGCAGCTTCCGTCGCCTTGCCGGTCGCCAGATCGACGCTGTAGAGCGTGTTGTTGGCCATCAGCCATGCGTCGTTCTTGCCGTTGCCATCCGACACGATGTCGAAGGCATAATTATCGGCCTTGAAGCCGAGCTTGCCGACTGCGCCCAGCACGCCGTCATTCGGCGGAGCCTGCTTCACCAGCGCGCCGATGGTGGCGTCGATGTCGTAAAGCGCGGTTTCCTTCGTGCCCTTCACCGAGTTGGTGTAGGCGCCGGCCACGATTTTCGGCTTCTCGCCCTTGTGCATGTCGGTCTCGGCGAATTTCAGATCGCCGTCCTTGGTCACCTTGCCGTCGTCAACGTTGACGCGCAGGTTCATGCCGTCCGAGCCGATCACGCGCAGGCGATCCGCGACCGGATTGAAATCGACTGTCGCCCACACGCCCTTGGCGAGCATGGTTTCGAGCTTCGACTTCATCGTCGCCTTGCCGTCGGCGGCAATCGTGTAGATCGTGCCGTCCTCGACGAGGCCATAGAGCATGCCGTCGGCCGGGCGTACGTCGATGCCGACGATCATGCCGTTGATGCCGCTCACCTTCATCGTCTTGGTGACTTTCTTGGAACCGGTATCGACGATTGCCAGCGTGTCGTTGCCGATGAGGGCTGCGACCTGCGCCGCCTGCGCCGAAATGCCGCCGACCAGCGTCAGCGCCGTCGCGGCCATCAATGCTTTAAATGTCATGGGTTACTCCCTGCTTGGTGACGACCCTGAATGGGGTCATGCGGGGAGTACCCGCGGCCCCTTCCAAACGGATGCAGCCCGGCAAAAATAATTATCGAAAAATAAATTGCGTGAATGCTGCATCCATTTCGCCCAGAATATGAGTACCCCCGATGAGACACGCACAGAGCCTCGGCCGGACATGACGAAAGCGCCCGATCAGGCTCTGGAAGCCCAGATTTCGGCCGCGATCGTGCGTTGCGCCGGCGGGGATCGCTCGGCCCTGCGTGTGATCTATGACCTGGAGGCCTCCCGGATGACCGGCGTGGCGATGCGCATATTGCGGCGGAAGGATCTGGCCGAAGAAGCCGTGCACGACGCTTTCATGCGGGTCTGGCGCGGTGCGCGCGGCTTCGACCCTGCGCGCGGTATGGGCCGGCCATGGCTCTTTGCAATCGTCCGCAATCGCGCGCTCAGCATTCTGCGTGACGAAGGCCGGTTTGAGAGTGACGATGGCGACGCGCCGGAACCGGAACCCGATCTCGCGGTGAGCCAGCTCCCGGAATCGAGCGCATTGCGCCGCTGCCTCGAACAGCTCGAACCGCGCCGCCGCGCGGCGGTCGTGCTCGCTTATGTTCATGGCTTGAGCCACGGTGAACTTGCGGGCCGGCTCGGCGTTCCTCTTGGCACAGCTAAAAGCTGGACGCGGCGCGGACTGATTTCGCTACAGGAGTGCATGGGATGACCCAAAACTCCGGAAAGAACACGCTCGCCGCCGAGTTCGTGCTCGGCTTGCTCGACGCGAAAGCGCAAGCGGACGCCGAGCGGCGCATTGCGACGGACGCTGTTTTCGCGCGCGAGGTCGAACAATGGCGCACGCGTTTTGCCGAATTCGATCAGACCGCCGATCAGATGGCGGCGGACGAAGGCTTGTGGCAGCGAATTGAATTCTCGACGCAACAAGCCCCGCGTCCGGAAAAGTCCGAGGGCGTGTGGACCACATTGTGGAACAGCCTCACCGCGTGGCGAACCGCCACTGCGTTTGCTGCCGTGACTGCGGTGACCTTGGGCTTTGTAAGTGTCGCCTCGATGCAATTCGCGCGCGACGTTGCCGCGCGCAAGCCGGTCTATGTCGCGATCCTCGTCAACGACAATACCAAGGATGCGGGCGCTGTCGTAAACGCGTTTGCGGACGGCCGCGTCGAGATGATCCCGCTGACCGACATCAACGTGCCGGACGACAAGGCGCTAGAAATCTGGACGCTGTGGGACCGCTCGGTCGGCCCGCGTTCGGTCGGCCTGATCGACAAGTCGCGCAGCATCCGGCTCAATCTCGATGCACTGCCCAAGACCGGCGAAAACCAGTTGTTCGAAATCACGCTTGAGCCAAAGACGGGATCCCCAATCGGGCGGCCGACCGGCCCGATCCTGTTCAAGGGCACGACCTCGCGCGCGTTGTAAGCGACGCGCTATGATTGGCCCATGAGCGATTCCAAATCCGATCGAGAAATAAATCAGCGGCGTCGCGGCAGACCATTTTTTCAACGGCTGGTGTCGCGCGTGTCGGGCGACCCCGCAAATCCACGACGCTGGTGGCTGTGGTTTATTGTTCTGTTCGTTGCGCCATTCATTCCCGAATTGCTGATCCGCCTGATCGCGGCCCTCGCTCAGGCAAAAGGATGCAGTGCCGCCGATACCTCGCCTTGCGCGCTCGGACCGCTCGACGCGGGATTTCTGATTGCGGTGATGCTGACGCTTGGGGTGTGGCGCGCGCTCGGCTTCGCGTTCGGCGGCGTGCTGGTCTGGCTGTTCGCCTGCCTCGTCGCAATGAGTCATATGTGGCGCGGCCTTTTCCTTCGGCTGTTCGGCGCGTTTATCCTGACCTCGGTTGCGTCGCTTCTGCCCTATCTCGCGCCGATGATGGCTATGGACGACCTGCGCCACGCGGGTTGCCAGCCGAACGAAGGCGGCGTCGGCATCTGCATGTTGTTCGGCACAAGCCTCGGCGACGCGCCGCACCTTGCCGTCACCGCGGGCTGGCTGGTCCTGATCGGATTGCCGGCCGCAGGCCTCGCTTTTTTGGTCTATGCCGTCATCGCCATAGTGCTCGCCATCCGTGCACGCCGCAGCCGGAACGCGCCCGCCGCCCATTAAAAAACGTCGACCAACGGTCAATGGATTTTGCCCGCGCGCTGGTCCATGATCGGAATCATTGCAATCTGAAAACCAAAAGGATTTGTCATGGTTCTCGGTATGTCGCTGTCCACATTCACACTCCTGCATGTCATCATCAGCCTGATCGCAATCGCGGCCGGTTACGTCGTCGTCTGTGAATTCCTGAACTCGAAGCGCCTCGGCTTCTGGAACACGCTGTTTCTCGCGACCACAGTGCTGACCACTGTGACCGGCTTCATGTTTCCGAACCTGACGCTGACCCCCGCCGTCATCACCGGCATCATCTCGACGGTTATTCTTTTGATCGCACTCTATGCGTTTTACGCCCGTCACATGAGCGGCAAGTGGCGCGCGACCTATATCGTCACCGCGATGATCGCGCTGTGGCTCAACTCGTTCGTGCTGGTGGTGCAGACCTTCCAGAAGGTCGGCTTCGTCAAGGCGCTCGCGCCGACGCAGTCGGAGCCGCCGTTTCTGATCGCGCAGGTTGCGCTGCTGATCCTCGTCATCGTGCTGGGCTTTCTGGCAGTGCGCCGGTATCGTCCCGCCCTGTGAGCGACAGTCCCGTCACGCGCGGATTTAAAGGACGGCGCGGGCCGCAAGGCCCCGCCTCCCGCATTCCGCCCGGCCAGCACCTGACGACCGATTTCCCCGTCCTGTCCGCAGGACCAACACCGCCGATCGATCTCGCCAGCTGGAGCTTCGAACTTCAGGACGGTGATACAACACTCGGCGAATGGGACTGGGACGAGTTCAACGCGCTGGCGCAAACGGACGTCACCGTCGACATCCATTGCGTCACCACATGGTCGAAGCTCGACACGCATTGGCAGGGCGTCACCATCGACACGCTGCTCGAAGCCGTGGGCCTCGCCGAACCGCCCGGACCGTTCACGCTGATCCATTGCGACGGCGACTACACTACGAACGTCCCGACCGAAGATCTGGTCGATGGCAAGGCGATGATCGCAACCTTGTACGAAGGCGAGCCGCTCGTGGGCGAACATGGCGGGCCGGCGCGGCTTCTGGTCCCGCATCTTTATTTCTGGAAAAGCGCCAAGTGGGTTCGCTCGATTGTGTTCGGCGAAACCGACGATCCCGGTTTCTGGGAAGACCTCGGCTATCACATCTACGGCGATCCCTGGCGTGAGCAACGATATGCCGGTGACTGACGCGCCGCGGCTGCAATGGCAAACCGCGGAGGTGCGCGAGATCGTCGAAGAGACGCCGCGCGTCCGCACGATCATCCTCGATGTACCCTCATGGCACGGCCACAAGGCTGGCCAACATATCGACGTGCGTCTCACCGCCGATGACGGCTATCAGGCGCAGCGCAGCTATTCGATAGCATCGGCGCCGGAAAGCGATCACCTGATGCTGAGTGTGGAGCGCATCGAGGAAGGCGAAGTCTCGCCTTATCTTGCGGGCGAAGCGCGCATGGGCGACAAGTTCGAATTGCGCGGCCCGATCGGTGGCTATTTCGTCTGGACAATTGCGACCGGCGGTCCTCTTTTCCTGATCGCGGGCGGCTCGGGCGTCGCGCCATTGATGGCGATGCTGCGCCATAGAGCAGCACAGAAAAGCACGATCCCCGCGACGCTTTTGTTTTCCTCGCGCACCTACGACGACATCATCTACCGTGCGGAGATGGAGCGCCTCGCCGCCGCCGATCCGCATCTGAAAATCGTTCACACGCTGACGCGCGGCCAGCCCGCCGGCTGGACCGGGCCATCGCGCCGCATCGACAGCGAGATGCTAGTGAGCGAAGGTTTCGCCCCGGACGCAAAGCCGCACATCTATATCTGCGGCCCGACCGCGCTGGTCGAAAGTTCTGCCCGTGCCTTGCTCGCGCTTGGTCACGATCGCGCGCTGATCAAGACCGAACGTTTCGGCCCAACCGGATTGTAAGGGAGGATCGCCATGCATCTTCACGGAGATAAGCCGGTCGACGGCAACGCGGTCGCCGGATTGTTTCGGGAAGTATTCGCGCTCGACCTGACCACGGCCTCGCTCATTTGCGCGGGCTGCGGCGCGGAAGCCGAAATCGGTAGCGTCCGGGTGTTCGGCGGCACGATGGGCGCGGTCTTTCGCTGCGATGGCTGCGACGAAGTGGTCATGCGCCTCGTCCGCACGCCGGACGGCTATTGGCTCGATATGCAAGGCGCGCGGCGGCTGTTCGCGCGCAAGGTGGGCTAAGGCCCGCCTGCACAACAGGCGATTGCACGCGCGGCGCTTCCTGCTAGTTTGCGCCCATCGACCGGCGGGCTCCCCGCCTCACACCAATAACGTCAGGGCAGGAACGACATGGCTTACAACATCCTCCTCATGGGCGCGTCCTACGGATCGCTGCTCGCCTCGAAGCTCCTTTTCGGCGGCCATTCGATTCATCTCGTCTGCCTGCCCGCCGAAGCCGACCTCATCAATGCCGAAGGCTTCAAGGTCACGCTCCCCATTCGCGGCCGCAAGGACCCGGTCCTGCTTGAGTCGCGCAAGTTACCCGGCAAGGTCACGGCCGGCGGCGCGGAAGGCGTCGATCCGTCGAAGTACGATCTCGTAGGCCTGTGCATGCAGGAACCGCAATATCGCGTCGATGCCGTGAAGAGGCTGCTCGATGCGGTCGGCAAATCGCGCGTGCCGTGCATGTCGATCATGAACATGCCGCCGCTGCCCTACATCAAGCGCATCCCCGGCCTCGACTACAAAGCGCTCGAAGCCGCCTATACCGACCCACGCGTGTGGGACAATGTCGATCCGAAAAAGATCACGCTGAACTCGCCGGACCCACAGGCGATCCGCCCGCCGGATGGCAAGGCGAACGAATTGCTCGTCACGCTGCCGACCAATTTCAAATGCGCGCGTTTCGAGGACGACAAGGACACGCAGATCGTCCGCAATCTTGAGAAGGACGTGGACGCTGCGCGTTTCGACGCGCCGGACGGCAAGCTCGAATTGCCGGTGAAGCTGAAGGCTTATGATTCCATCTGGGTGCCGCTCGCCAAGTGGTCGATGCTGCTCGCCGGAAACTACCGCTGCATCACCAAGGATGGCATGCGCACGGCGCAGGAAGCCGTGTGGACGGATATCGAAGAATCGAAGTCGGTCTATAACTTCGTGTTCGACCTGTGCGTGACGCTCGGCGCAAAGCCGGAAGACCTCGTGCCGTTCGAGAAATACGCAGCGGCAGCGCAAAGCCTGTCGCGTCCGGCCTCCGCCGCGCGCGCGCTCAACAACGGCATGCCGTATATCGAACGTGCCGATAAACTCGTGCAGTTGATCGCAAAGCAGAAGGGCATGAGCAACGCGGCCATCGACGCGCAGGTCGCACTCGTGGACGAGCGCCTCGCTGCTAATCGCAAGAAAGCGGCGTAACGCAACAATCCGGTACGAATCACAAGGGCCGCCCGCAAGGCGGCCCTATTTCTTGCCTGTGCAATTATGACAGGTTCACGGCGCACCCTTCCCCGATCACGCAAGTCTCTCCATATTACGCCGCCGGTACAGCGATTGAGGATGTGATTTGGGAAGCGAACCGAAGGATACGCAATTCCGCAGTGACATTTTGCGGGAACGCTTTGAGCAGATTTTTCCTACGCTGACCCCGGCTGAAATCGAACGGCTGCGGCGGTTCGGCAGCGTCCGGCGCTACAACGACGGCGACAAGCTGTTCGAGGCCGGAAGCGTCGCTCCCGGCATGTTCATTGTCCTGTCCGGCGACGTCTCGATCACACAGCGCGACGGCCTCGGCCATGTCACACCCATCATCACGCAGGGGCCGGGTCAGTTTCTCGCTGAAGTCGCCCAACTCTCCAAAGGTGTGGCGTTGGTTGATGGACGTGCCGAAGGTGCGGTCGAAACGCTTCTCATTCCGACCGAAGGCCTGCGCAACCTGCTGATCGCGGAAGCGGAGATGGGTGAACGCATCATGCGCGCCCTGATCCTGCGTCGCGTTGCGCTGATCGAGGCTGCGGCGAGCGGAGCGGTGCTGATCGGTTCGCCAAATTCCGGCGCGGTCGCGCGCCTGCAGAATTTCCTCAATCGCAACGGCTATCCCAACCACGTCCTCGACCCGGAGACCGATCTCGAAGCCGGCGCCATCGTGCAGCAATATGTCACGACACCAGCCGATCTTCCTCTTGCCGTCTGTCCAAATGGAACGGTGCTGCGCAATCCGAGCGAGAGCGAACTCGCGCGTGTGCTCGGCATGGTCAATCTCGCCGACCGCTCGGTCTTGTTCGACGTCGCCATCATTGGCAGCGGACCGGCCGGACTCGCGACCGCCGTGTATGGCGCATCCGAAGGGCTTTCGATGGCGGTCCTCGACCGGCGTGCCTTCGGAGGCCAGGCGGGCGCGAGCGCGCGGATCGAAAATTATCTTGGCTTCCCGACCGGCATTACCGGTCAGGCGCTGGCCGGACGCGCCTTCGTGCAGGCGCAGAAATTCGGCGCGGAAATCATGATCCCGACCGAAGTGAAGAGGCTCGATTGCGGCCGCGACGATGGCACGTTCGCCCTCGATCTCGGTGGCGGCGAAACTATTCGCGCGCGTGCCATCGTGATCGCCAGCGGCGCGCGCTATCGCCGCCTGCCGCTCGGTAACCTGCACGACTTCGAAGGCAACGGCGTCTGGTATTGGGCCTCGCCGATCGAGGCCCGCCTCAGCGCCAACGAGCATGTCGTCCTCGTCGGGGGCGGCAATTCGGCCGGACAGGCGGCCGTGTTTCTCGCGGGCTTTGCCTCAAAGGTGACGATGATGGTGCGCGGCAACGGCCTTGCCGACACCATGTCGCGCTATCTGATCGACCGCATCACATCGACGCCGAACATCGAGTTGCATCCACACACGGAAATTTCGGCACTCACCGGCCAGCCCGGCATCGGGCTTGAACGCGTGACATGGCGCAACCGCAAGAGCGGCGAGGAAACCACCGCGGATGTCCGCAACGTGTTCCTGTTCATCGGCGCAGATCCCGCAACCGACTGGCTGAAGGATTGCGGCGTCGAACTCGACCGCGGCGGCTTTGTCATCACGGGGCAGCAATGCTCCCAGAGTCAGGTGGAAAATCCGCTGCAATCGAGCATCCCAGGCGTGTTCGCGGTGGGCGACGTGCGCTCCGGCTCGGTCAAGCGCGTCGGCGGCGCCATTGGCGAAGGCGCGCAAGTGGTCGCGGCTCTGCACAGGTATCTGGCGGATACACAGGCGGCGATTTCGGCACCGGCGTCTTGATCCGCATTCATCGCAGTTCCCACCCTTTCCCTGCGGTGAGACTCTGCCCATATTGACGGGCCATGGCGAAATCCCCCGAAAAACCGCCGCGCAATCCGGCGCGTTCATCCAAAGACCCGGCGAAACCGACGCGCTCCAAGGCGCACCGGCCGGAATCGCCCGCGCACGATCCGCATCTCGACGATCTGCTCAATCCGGGCATCGCGCGCGGCAGAGCGGGCATGGGATCGGGCACGGGATTACAGCCCCCGCCGGATAACTCATTCGATCGCCGGGCCGACCGGCGCAGCGAGCACACCGCGCGCGCTTCCGCGCCGAAGGGTTTCAAGGAGCGCCCGCAATCGGGCTACGTCGCGCGCGATCCGTTCACCGGGCCGAGCGTCACCGGACTCGATCCGGCTTTGGCTCAGGAACTCGGACTGGATGGTGGCGAGACTGCTCCGCTCCCCGAAACCGATCAGGTTGGCGGCGAACCGGTTGAGCAAAACAAGAAGCAGCCGATCGCGCCCTATTCCGGCAATCCGCTTGAAGACGCGCTGCCCGGCCAGCGCGTCGGCCGCAGGAAGGCGAAAGATCCAAACGAGATCGATCTGGGACGCGGCGTCACAGGCGCGGCGGCGAGTAATTCCGCGCTGGAAAATCTGCTGCGTACCGGCCGCCCGGAATTTTCCGGCGCGACATGGATTCCACATCGCCCGCCTCGCCCGGATAAATCCGAAGGCGGCGTTCCGCTCGTCATCAAATCCGAGTTCGAGCCACAGGGCGACCAGCCGGCCGCGATCAAGGAACTGGTCGAAGGTGTGAAGCGCCACGACCGCACGCAGGTGCTTCTTGGCGTGACGGGATCGGGCAAGACCTACACCATGGCGAAGGTGATCGAGGCGACGCAGCGCCCGGCTTTGATCCTCGCGCCGAACAAGACGCTCGCCGCCCAGCTTTACGGCGAGTTCAAGAATTTCTTCCCCGACAATGCGGTGGAGTATTTCGTCTCGTATTACGATTACTACCAGCCGGAAGCCTACATTCCGCGCACCGACACCTACATCGAGAAGGATTCCTCGATCAACGAGCAGATCGACCGGATGCGGCATTCCGCGACGCGCGCGCTGCTGGAACGCGACGACGTTATCATCGTGGCGTCCGTCTCCTGCATCTACGGTATCGGGTCGGTCGAGACCTATTCCGCGATGACCTTCTCGCTGAAAAAGGGCGACCGCATCAACCAGCGCCAGCTCATCGCCGATCTCGTCGCGCTGCAGTACAAGCGCACACCGGATTTCGCGCGCGGCACGTTCCGCGTGCGCGGCGACACGGTGGAGATTTTCCCGGCGCATTATGAAGACCGCGCGTGGCGGGTGTCTCTCTTTGGTGATGAAATCGAGGAGATCGCGGAATTCGATCCGCTCACCGGGCAGAAATCCGACGAATTGAGTTTCGTGAAAATCTATGCGAACTCGCATTACGTCACGCCGCGCCCAACGCTGATCCAGGCGATGCACTCGATCAAGGCCGAACTCAAAGGCCGGCTTGAGCAACTCACCGCGGCGGGCCGCCTGCTCGAAGCGCAGCGGCTTGAACAGCGCACCACCTTCGATCTGGAAATGATGGAAGCCACCGGCGCCTGCGCGGGCATCGAGAATTATTCGCGCTATCTCACCGGCCGCAAACCGGGCGAGCCGCCGCCGACGCTGTTCGAATATGTGCCGGACAACGCGATCGTGTTCATGGACGAAAGCCACGTCACCGTTCCCCAGATCGGCGGCATGTTCAAAGGCGACTTCCGCCGCAAGGCGACGCTCGCGGAATACGGTTTTCGCCTGCCCTCCTGCATGGATAACCGCCCGCTGCGATTTGAAGAATGGGACGCGATGCGCCCGCAATCGGTCGCGGTGTCGGCAACGCCGAGCGCGTGGGAATTGAACGAGAGCGGCGGCGTGTTCGCAGAACAGGTCATCCGCCCGACCGGATTGATCGACCCGCCCGTGGACATTCGTCCCGCGCGCACTCAGGTTGACGATCTCGTCGGCGAAGTGCGCGCCACCGCGCAGAAGGGTTATCGCTCGCTGGTCACGGTGCTGACGAAGCGCATGGCCGAGGACCTCACCGAATACCTGCACGAGCAGGGCATTCGCGTGCGCTACATGCACTCGGACATCGACACCATCGAGCGCATCGAGATCATCCGCGACTTGCGGCTCGGCGCGTTCGATGCGCTGGTCGGAATCAACCTCTTGCGCGAGGGCCTCGACATTCCCGAATGCGCGCTGGTTGCGATCCTCGATGCCGACAAGGAAGGCTTCCTGCGCTCGGAGACATCGCTGATCCAGACCATCGGCCGCGCCGCGCGCAACGTGGACGGCCGCGTCATCCTCTATGCCGATCAGGTCACCGGCTCGATGGAGCGCGCGATGGCCGAAACCAGCCGCCGCCGCGAGAAGCAGGAGGCGTACAACACCGAGCACGGCATCACGCCGGAATCGATCAAGAAGTCGATCGGCGACATCATGGGCAGCTTGTATGAGCGCGACCACGTGCTGATCGACACCGGCGACGGCACCGGCGATTTCGCCGACACAGCGACGATAGGCCATAATTTCGAAGCCGTGCTCGCCGATCTCGAAACGCGCATGCGCGCGGCTGCGTCCGATCTCGATTTCGAGGAGGCTGCGCGGCTGCGCGATGAACTCAAACGCCTGCGCGCGACTGAGTTGGCCGTGACCGACGATCCGACGACGAAAGTGGTGCGCCTCAACGCACCGTCACGCGGCAAGGCGTCCGTGAAATCGCGCCCGCACAAGCCGGCACTTGATGAAATGGGCATCGCGAACTGGCACGAGTCCGAACCGGACCGGAAGGGCAAGCGCCGCCTCACCGGCATGCCCGGCGTGCAGGCGCTCGACGGCACGGAAGAACAGGCCGGGCGTGACCGCCCGCGAAAGCCCGACCTCGACTCGATGGGGCCGGGAACGGAATCGATTCCCGACCGGTCAGGCCCGCGCTCGACGCAAGGGCGCGGCGGCATGCATGGCGGCTGGAAGGCGAAGAAGTTCAGAAAGTAGCCTGCCGCTGGCGGGCGTTCACCGGGGCGCGAACTCATGAAAATTATCGCGCTGATTGCCGTGATCGGCATTCTCGTTCTTCAGGCGGCGGGCGCTATTCCGCTGGCGAGCGTCGGCGGGCCGCTGACGATCGGGCTTGTTTTCATCGCGGCCGCTTTGGCCGTCGGGATCCATGAGGCGTGGACTGAGAAGCGCGGCGTGCTTGGCTGGATCGTGAACATCGTCGTCTCGTTCGTCGGCGCGCTTGTCGGCGCCCAGCTCGGCGGCTTTGTCATCGTGATGCTGCTCAGCCTCACCGGGATGATGGAAGGGTCGATTGCGAAAACAGGCGGACTGCCAATGTCTTTCGCGCTTGCCGGCGGGATGCTCGCCACGCTCGCGGGAGCGTGCGGCGCGCTGTGGATCGTGAACCGGTGGCGATGAGCAATCAGTGGCGGGCGATCCGATGCGCCCTCACCGCCCGACCTCGACTCGATGGGACCGGGAACGGGGTCGATCCCGGATCGCCAAGAGGCGCGGCAGGGACGCGACAAAGGCGAAGAAGTTCAGGAAGTAGAACGCGGGTGACTTCGCCCCATTCCTAATAGGCTAGACACCCTGCCTAGCTTAGCCGGCAATTCCTGCTCATAATGTCTAACCTGCGCCAGCCGCCGAAAGATCACGAGGTTATTTATGAGCGCGCAAGACATCGCTTTGCTGGAACAGCAATCGTTTCAGCAAGAAGACTACGCCGAATTGCCGCCCTCTGACATCGTTTCATATAATGAGTTGCGCTCGTGTGCGGATCTTTTTCGGATGCACGAGCAAGGTATTCTGAACGCAAATCCAGAATTCCAGCGGGACGTAGTTTGGAAGGGAGCCGACCAGACTCGATTTATCGATTCCCTCATTAAGCAGTTGCCAATTCCGAGCATGTGCTTCGCACATGACTACAAAATCCAAAAATGGATAGTTATTGACGGCCTGCAACGCATCTCATCGATAGTCCGCTTTCTTTCCGGAGGTGATTGGAAGCTTTCGTCTTTGGATGACATCGACCAAGGAATTTCTGGAAAATCTGCGGCCGCCATCGGATCCAAAATTGCGGCACTATTATTCGCGCGTGGAAAATCTATCGATTCCGATCACAGTTTTACGGTGTGAGTTTTCGAAGAAAAATCATATGGAGTTTCTATTCACGATTTTTCATCGACTGAATACCGGCGGAATGAAGCTCAACAATCAAGAAATCAGAAATTGCATTTATGGAGGATCGTTCAACTCCCTGTTGAAGCATCTAGACAGCAACGATGATTGGCGGCGTCTAAACAAGATGTCGAAAGGAAACAGCTATAGATTTGCCAAGCAAGAAATCATCCTTCGGCTTTTTGCATTCCATGACGGGCACAAGAAATACGACGGTCACCTCGCAAAATTCTTGAACTCGTACATGCACGAGCATCGCGAGGCCCCCGAAAAATTCATTGCAGATAAGAAAAAAAAGTTATTTGAAGAGACGGTTCAGATCGTTTTCGAGAAGATTTTTTCTAAGAAGGCGCCGTCCAAACTTTCAATCACCGTTCTTGAATCAATGCTTGTAGGCGTTTCAAAAAGTATCCCATACCTAAAGGAAAAAACTGCGACGGACTTGCATAAACGGTTTGAGCAATTGACAAGTAATCAGGAGTTTTCAGACGACGCGCTCCGCGAAGGTCTAGCCAAGCGACACCGAGTAATTGCGAGATTGGACGCAGCGATAAACATTTTTTCTAAATGATTTCCAAAAACTACATCGAAGCGAACTTAAAATACTTCGATAGTCGTTTCCGGCATGCGGGATCGACAAAGGAAAGCTTGTTTTATTCCAAACTTGCCTTGATGGAGCTATGCGGTTGGATTGAAATATCGATGGACGATATCGTCGTCAGGTGCGCAAAAAAACGTATAAAAGACGCTGCAAATTCCAAAATGCTCCATAACGAAATTGTTCGAAAAAATTACGGCTTCGACTACGAACGAAATTTTCGACGAATGCTTATTCGAGTTATCGGTCTAATCGGTACTGAGAAGCTTGAGCGCAAGTTGAACAAAACGGCGCATTCCAAATTTGTAAGCACATTAAGCAGTTTAAAACTTGCTCGGGATGCTGAAGCGCACACTTATGTTAAGGGCACGACGCGCAGCATTGACGCGCCTTCACTCACGTTATCTAGATTTTTTGATGTGTACGCTGGGTTGTCCTCGCTGGATGCCAAGTTAAGAAAAATGACATTTTAGGCAATTGGCGTTGACATTCTGACTTCTATGGATTATATTCCTATCCATCCCATCCACCAAGAGGGCGTTGTCATGAGACGTCGTTGCAGCGGGGTGGGATGCGGCGCCTGCGGGCGGGGCTCGTAACCCCGCACCCGGGCGGCGCCGGGGCTCCGCCCGGGATCACTACGGATCCCTGCAAGGAGCTTGCTGACGATCCGGGAAAACGTCCCGGACGAAAGCGCGGCCCGGCGCCGTTAGGAAAACGCCGCGATGGAGCGCCGTGAGGCGTGCGCGCTTCTCGCAAAAGCGCGCGCCGCATTCGCAAGAATGCGGACCAGAAGGAGGCGCCTTGCGGCGCTCCATTCCCTCTCGTTTCGAGAGGATGGGACTTGTTGAGTGGCGGATACCGGGCAGGCATCCGCAAAGGCGCACCCGGCGCCTCAAAGAATACGGGCGCGCGAGCGCGCCCTTAGCAAAAAAATAGTGGCGAACCCTGCGTTCAGATCAGCCGCGTGATGCGAAACGTAAACGCGATAAGCACAGCGCCGATCACAGCAATCGCGAACACGACAAATTGCAACACGATCAGCGTGCGCGGCACGCGGCGCCCAAGAAATTCCGCGAGCGATGTCGCAATCGTCAGCAGCGCGAACAGGCCAAGCGCGATCTGGCCCGAATCGTAGATCGCATAGGCAAAGCGCGACGCGAGATAAAACAGCACGATCGCCGCCACGCCAAGGTTGATCGCAGCGAGCGGCGCGATCTCGCGGCGCCTTATCGCCAGCGTAAGAGCCACGACGAATGCCACAAGACCTGTGGCGGAAAGGAACTGGAATGTCAGGTTGGACACAAGAAAAATCCCGGCGCGATCAGCATCGCGTCCGGGATCATAGCGTAGCCGGGTTTTTATTTCTTCGATTCAACCCAGCAGGCCGGATTGCGGGCGATGCACTTGGCCTGCGCGTCGCCTTTGGATTTGCCGGTCTCGCTGCAGGTGGTCTTGCCGGTGATGCAGGCGACGTCGAAGTGATAGCCGGTCAGCTTCTTCCAGACGCGCTTCACCTTGGCGGTGATTCCCTCGCCCTGCTTCGGCTTGTCCTGCACCAGCACGATTTCGTGAGGCGCGGTCATGCCGCTGGGGAAAGCGGGGGCGGCGGAAACGGACGCGGTTGCGGCCATCGTCAGCGCGCAGGCGGCGATCAGGGTGATGAAACGCATGTTTCTGTCTCCTCAATTGGTCATCGGGCAATCAAATGTCCGGTGGCTGGCTAATTGCGACACAAGCGATTGGTTCCGGAAATGCCGCGCGGAAAGGCATCGGCATGGCCTGCCGTTTCGATGGTCATTTGCGGGCTGAGGGCGGCATCGCTGCCATGCAACCGTGGGGTTGCGGTGCGGCAATCGAAAATGTACGTAGGTTCCAACGTGAAATGCGAGTGGCACGTCGGGCTTTAAGCCGGACCAGAAGGGCCCCCGCCTCCCGATATTATCCGGACTGCCAGAGAGATGACCGAACACGCCATGCGCGGATTTGTCCGCGCGTTCTGCAACGCGCTTTCGACGCGCGACATCGGGCTTATTGCGCCCTTCCTGCATGACGAGATCGAGTGGACCGTGTTCGGCCCGGTCGACCTGTTCTCCTTTTTCGGCCAGCGGCGCGGCAAGGCCGCGGTCCTTGCGATGTGCGAGGAGATCGCCGGCACGCTCGAACTCACCCGCTGCGACAAGGAAACGACGCTGTACGATGGCGACAATGCCGCTTGCCTGATGAAGCTGATTGCGCGCGACCCGCGCACCGGCCGCACGCTGAGTTTCCGGCTGGCGCAATTCGCAAGCTTCAAGGACGGCAAGCTGATTTCGCTGAAGGCCGTGTTCGATACGTTCGACGCCGCCGAACAGGCGCTTGGCCGGGCGATCGATCTCACGGCCGCCTGATCTCTTGAGCTAGGCCGGAATCAGGCTATCCTGCTCCGCGCGCCACATTGCTTTAATGGAGACAGGCCATGGCCAAAGGTCAGATGAAGCAGAACAAGGAAAAGAAAAAGCCGAAGGCGGATGCCGGCAAGCCGAAGCAGGTTTCGGCCTACAAGGCTTCGCAAGGGATGACCCCGAAGAAGTAGAATTAAAAAAGCCCCGCTCGCCGCGGGGCTTTTCATTCTAGGCTGCAGGTTGCCGAGTCGACCTCAGACGTCCTGCCCGTTCGCCGGCAGCACGGTATATTGCACCTTCGGCAGGATCGGCGACCAGTTCTCTCCGTCCTGGCTGAAGGCGACCACGGTGATCTTCACCACCGACACCGGCTTGCCGTCCATGTGCTGCAGGTTCGCCTGCTGCAATTCCTCTTCCAGCTTGAACGCGACCACCGCAGCACCGCAGGCGCGCTCGTCGCTGGCTTCGCTGTTCACAAGCTGGACCGCGCCGTCGATGCTCGATCCGTTATTGCGCAACGCGAGGAAGCGATTGGCCTGATCGGAGGTATCGCAGATGATGCCCTGACCGACACCGGTCTTGCCATTCACGATCGGTATGATCCGCTCGTCAGCACTCGCCGATCCGCAAAGCGCCAGTACCGCAACAACCGCAGGGACAAGAATTCGCATCTTCAAATCTCCCAGCCATGTCCATTCATGGCGAGGAAACGCAGATCGGAAACATTCGGTTCACTTGCCGTGAGGCTTCGCACGGGAACGTGATCGCAATGCGGTAGGGTCAAAAAAATGGCCCCGCCTGAGCGGAGCCATTTTCGTCCATGCGGCAGCACGAAAAGTACCGCGTTGTCGCAAATGTTAGTCGCAGACGCGCTTGGTACGGACCACGACGCGGCCGTTCGGACGCTGCACTTCCGTGCGGATCGTGCGGCAATCCCGGCGCGCATAACCATGACGCCAGCCGTGATGGTGAGGACGTCCACCGACGCCGACTTCGACGCCGCCCGGGCCAGCATAAATTCCAACCTGCGCAACTGCAGGAGCCGCAGCAATCATCGTCCCAGCCGCTGCGAGTACGAACATAAATTTCTTCATCGCAAAACCTCT
>CAMBBO010000041.1 GCA_945862935.1 Pseudorhodoplanes sinuspersici
GTGTTTCCCGATACGCCGCTATTCGGCGCGAGCGATGTGACCGAGCGCCTACGCAAGGCCATCGAGCGGATCGAAATCAATGTTGGCGGCCGGCGCATCCATGTTTCGGCAAGCTTCGGTGTCGCTGAGCGAATGTCGCCGGATGAGACTTTCGAAGATCTGGTGAAAGCGGCAGACGCCGCGATGTATCTTGCCAAATCGAGCGGGCGCAATCGCACCGTGTGCCATTCGGAGGGACCATACGCCTTCGGCGTCGGCTCGCGTTCGCAGCAGACCCGGCGGACGCTGTCCGCGTGAAAAGACGCGCGCTATTGCGGAAAAATGGTGCTGCCAGACAGGATTGAACTGTCGACCTCTTCATTACCAATGAAGTGCTCTACCACTGAGCTACGGCAGCATCAGGCGCTTGCGGCACCAATGGCCTGCGAGCGCGGCGATAACTGCCATAAGGGGTGAGCGGGCGCAAGCGAGCCGGTGGGTTCCGGCCCGCTTGCGCCATATTTCAAGAAGATCCGGGTTTGCCCGTATTCCTGCGCCGTCTCAGGTGCAGACCGTCACCATGATGACGCCGCCCTGGCCGTTGCCGCGGGGATATTGCGAGCAATTCATGACCTTCATTTTCTTGAAGGTCACGCTCGGCTTGCTGGGGACGTTTTGCGGGCGCGAGGACACGCCTCCGCCATTGTGCGTTCCGCCGCTCATCGAGCCGCCCGATTTGGCGAAAGCGAATGTGGGGGACAGGAGCGCCGCGCCAAGGGCGAGCGCGCAGATGAGAGTTTTGGGCATAGTTTCTCCGATAGGTGATGGCCGAGCGAGAGGCGCCATGCCCATCGACGATCCGGTGTGTGAACCTCTTAGTCGCGCTGCAGGTGCCTGTGGTTCAGCGGGCTGCACTTAAAAACGGCGTGCAAGACTTGTCGCTCGGCGCCGATTGCGCTTAGTCATCCGCATGCGTAAGGAACCGGGCAAAGATACCAGGGCCGAAAAGCGCGCGGAGGCGCTCCGGCGCAACCTTGCGCGCCGCAAGGCCCAGGCGCGCGGACGCGCGCAATCGGAGAACGAGCCGCGCGAACGCGCGCAGTCCGCAGCGCCGGAAAAACAAGGCGCGGGGGACGTTTAAGCGTAATCCCGACTTTCGCCCCAATCGGCGGGCGATCTGCTAGCATCGTTTGGTCATTTTCCTTTCGGGGGTCTTCATGGATCGCATTCGCATCACCGGCGGCGGGCCGCTCAACGGCACGATCCCGATTTCGGGCGCGAAGAACGCGACCTTGCCGCTGATGATTGCGAGCCTGCTCACCGAGGAGACGCTGATCCTCGACAACGTCCCGCATCTTGCGGACGTCGTGCAACTGCAGCGCATCCTGAACAATCACGGCGTCGATGTGATGTTGTCCGGCAAGCGCGCCCACACGGCGGAAAACGCCGGGCAGACGGTGAAGATTTCCGCGGCCAATATCGTCGATACCACCGCGCCCTACGAACTCGTCTCGAAAATGCGGGCAAGCTTCTGGGTGCTGGCACCCTTGCTGGCCCGAAAGGGCGAAGCGCGGGTCTCGCTTCCCGGCGGCTGCGCGATCGGCACGCGCCCGGTCGATCTTCTCCTCATGGCGATGGAGAAGCTCGGGGTGAATATCGAGATCGAGGCGGGGTATGTCGTCGCGCGTGCGCCCAAGGGGCTGCAGGGCGGCGAGATCAATTTCTCCAAAGTCACGGTCGGCGGCACGCATGTCGCGCTGATGGCGGCGGCGCTCGCGAACGGCACGACCGTGATCGACAATGCCGCGCGCGAACCGGAAGTCACCGACGTTGCCGATTGCCTCGTGAAAATGGGCGCGAAGATTTCCGGCATCGGAACCTCGCGCCTTGTGATCGACGGCGTTGCGAAACTCAACGGCGCGCGCCATCGCGTATTGCCGGATCGCATCGAGGCGGGAACTTATGCGTTCGCTGTCGCGATGACCGGCGGCGACGTACTGCTCGAAGGGGCGCGGCCGGACCTTCTTCAATCGGCGCTCGATGTGCTGGTCGAGGCCGGCGTAAAGGTTACGTCGAGCAACGAGGGCATTCGCATTCAACGTAACGGGGCGGGCATTGCACCTGTTCGGGTGACTACGGAGCCGTTCCCAGGATTCCCGACCGACCTTCAAGCTCAGTTGATGGCGTTGATGACCCGCGCGAAGGGAACTTCGCAGATCACCGAAACGATCTTCGAAAATCGCTTCATGCATGTGCAGGAACTCGCCCGCCTCGGCGCGCGAATCTCGCTCGACGGGCAGATGGCAACCATCGAAGGCGTCGACAAACTGAAGGGCGCGCCGGTGATGGCAACCGATTTGCGCGCGTCGGTTTCGCTCGTGATCGCGGCGCTCGCGGCCGAAGGCGACACTTATGTGAACCGCGTCTATCATCTGGATCGCGGGTTCGAGCGGCTGGAAGAAAAGCTTGGCCGCTGCGGCGCGCAGATCGAGCGCCTGAGCAGCTAGAATTGCGATGCTCAGCCTTGCGCCTTGCGGTCGGCTTGCCTAACTACCGGCTATCAATTCGCTTTCAAAAATCAGGCCCGTGTCATGGCTCCGGCAGACCCGCTCAAACTGATCGCCCTCGACCGGGACGATCTCGAAATCGTCTCCGCGCATCTTCAGGATTCGACCGTGAAGGCCGGTGAAATTCTCTGGCGGCCGAACGAGCATCGCGTGGTCATCGCGCTCGACCGCTTCGACTGGGAAGCAGCCCATGGGGAAAGCACTTGGCAGCGCCGCCGCTCGGCGCTTCGTTTTGAGCGGGTAAAAAATTGCAAATACCGCAGTTTCGATAGCGCCGACAAAGACAAATCCCTCAATCTTCTGGCGATTGATTTTTCCGACGAGAAGGACGCGCCGGCGGGAACCGTGACGCTTCTGTTCGCTGGCGGCGGTTTGCTGCGGATTGAGGTCGAATGCCTTGAAGCGGAGCTTGCCGATCTCGGGCCGGTCTGGGCGGCTGAATGCTGCCCCGAACATGACGCCGAGCCCGGCGCAACGCGCCTCGCCTGATCGACACTGGCCCGCATGACCGGGCTTCCCGATAATTTGAAATCAGCGATTACCCGTGCGGTGGCCGGGATGTCGCGAAACGACATCGCGGAGCGCGCCGAGCGGATGTCGCGAACCTATCGCAGCGGCGGCACGTCGAAAGCGATTGCCGATCCGCTTGATGTCGCGGCCTACCTGCTCGCGAGGTTGCCCGCGACCTATGCTGCGACCTCTCATGTGCTCTCCGAGGTGGCGTTGCGCGCGCCTGCCTTCGCACCGGATAACATTCTCGATGTTGGAGCGGGGCCGGGCACGGCAAGCTGGGCTGCCGTTGAAACGTGGCCCGGTCTCGAAGGTGTGCGCCTGCTCGACAGCAATGCGGCGTTTCTCGACATCGCAAAGCGGCTGGCGTCGGACAGCGGGCATCGGGCCTTGTCGACGCCGCAGACGATTGCGCGCGATCTGAATGCGGCGCAACTCGCGTCCTCCGATCTTGTGATCGCAAGTTATTCGCTGGCCGAAATCTCCGCTTCGCGTTTGCGCGAAACGGCGCTCGCCTTGTGGGAGGCGTGTTCCGGCATTCTTGTCGTCGTGGAGCCGGGCACACCGGCCGGTTTCGAGCGCATTCGCGCGATGCGCGCGGCGTTGCTCGAAAGCGGCGCACGCATGGTCGCGCCATGTCCGCATGCGCTTGCTTGCCCGATCATGGCGCCGGACTGGTGCCATTTCTCGCAGCGTCTGCCGCGTTCGCGCGATCACATGCTGGCGAAAGCCGCCGAGGTGCCGTTCGAGGACGAGAAATTCTCCTACTTTGCCGTCGCGCGTGACGGCATCGCGCTCGAACCGTATGCCGCGCGCGTCATCGCGCCGGTCGAGCGCAGCAAGATCGGCCTGACGATGAAACTCTGTGCGCAGGGCGAAATCCGAAACGCCACGATCCCCTCGCGCGACAAGAAAGCCTTCGCGCGCCATCGCCGCCTTGCATGGGGCGATGCCATGGAACAGCCGCCGGGTTCCTGAAGGGAACCGGACCCCGCTCCCGGAAGTTGACCCCGCACAGCGCCTTTTCAGGCGCAGGGTTTTATTGCGGGAGCGCGTTATGGACAGGCTCGAAACGCTTTACCGTTCGTTCCACGACATGCGGCGGCAATTGCCTGAATGGTTCGCGCCGCTGGCCTATGGCCTAGCGGTGTTTGCCGTTGTCGTGTCCTCGATTGCGATGCTGACCACGATTGGCGGCGCGCCTTCGCCGCATTCGGTGACACCGCAGGCCGAGAAGCGGCAGGTCGCCGCGCGCGCCCCCATCGACACGCCGGAAAGCGCGCCCGAACTCAGCCCGGTTTACCCGACGCTCGTCTATGGAAACACCGCCTCGACCGGGCAGGCCGAGCTTGCGCGCCGTCTCGCGCGCGAGGGCCGGGTGACGCAGCGTGAGCCGGAGAGCGAGCGTTCGACTGACGGCTATTCCCCGCGCGGTAATTTCTTCTGGGGCGGCGGGCCGAAGCGCTAGCGCGACCTTGAGGCACAATAAAAAACGGCCCCGATGAGGGGCCGTTTTCAATGAATAAGGCGTTGCGGCTTAGAGGCCGCGGCGCTTCTTCTTTTTCTGTGCGGCCTTGCGGGCAGCGTAGCGTTCGTCGCGAGCGGCCTTCTGCGAAGCGGCGAGGGCCGTTGCGGCCTCGGCTTCCTCGGCCTGTGTCTTGGCGGCGAGTTCTTCCTCTTCGCGCTTCTTCTGCGCGTCGAGTTCCGCCTGACGGGCGGCCTGGGCTGCGAGTTCGGCGTCGCGAACCTTGCGCTGCTCGGCCTTCTCGGCTTCGCGGACTTTGCGCGCGTCGGCGACCTTAGTACGCTCGGCCTCGCGCTTGGCGATGGCTTCCTTGTCCTGCGACGCGGCGCGGAATTTTTCCAGCATAGCCTGCTTGGCCGCCGCGGCGTTCTTCTGACGCTCGCTCAGGCCGGTACTTTCTTGAAAGCTCATTGAGTCTCCGGGAGGGATTCGGTGTGAGGGCGCTTATATGGCGCGAGTTGCGGCGATATTCAACAGAGAAACGCGTGTTTTTTGGCTTTCCGCCCGCGCATTGCAGGGCAGCGATGCGGCTGGATGAATCCCCGTTAGGGGTGTGTTAGGCAAGCGCCAACAAACAAAGGGGAGGAATTACAATGTCGGCAACTGACATCACGGCCATCAACGAAGCCGTCGCAGCACTCGTCAAGGCGATGGTCGCGGGCGACCGGGCGAAAATGACGGCGCTGACCGCGCCGCAACTGAGCTACGGCCATTCCGCGGGCCTGATCGAGACGCAGGCGCAGTTCGTGGAAAACATCGCGGGCGGCAACAACGTGTTCAAGAAGATCGACATCTCCGACACGTCGGTAGTGATGGCTGGCAACAACGCCATCGCGCGCCACACGTTCGATGCCGAAGCGGTCAATGCCGGTCAGACCATGAAGCCGCATCTTGGCGTGCTGCAGGTATGGGCGAAGGACGGCGGCGCGTGGAAGCTGCTCGCACGGCAGGCGTTCAAGCTGTAACCGGCTGCGAGGTTACGGAGCCGGGCAACACGGCTCCGTAGCTTTTGTTGAACAGCAGGCTGCCTCGCTTTCAAGCCAGCGATCGCGAGGTTTACAACTCGCGGGCCGACGCGACAGAGCGATCGTGACTTGCTCTGCGGCAATTTCGATTAATTCCGCGCGATAAAGCCGGATTGCCTCGATACCGTTGCTGACCTCGAAAGTTAGCTTTGCCGTCGCGTCGAACGGGACGTGCTCATGCACCTTTCGCACGATGGCAACGAACTTTGCGACCGGCATGTGGGAATTGCCTTCGGGCACATCCCAAAGCTGGATGAAGGTCTCGCGCCAGGTTTCGGGATTGCCTCCGCAATCGAGAGCGTCGAACCGGCCATCCTTGACCTCGGTGACATGATAGCCGGGCAGGATGTCTCTCCCCTCATATGAAAAGACGAGGCGGCGCGGGCCGTGAGGCGCAAGCCTCAACAGAAGCTCTGCCATCGAGATTTCGGTGTCGTCGCCAGGAGTCGAGGAAAAAGGCTTGGCAGCTGCGGTCATTTTGGCTATTCTCATTTCAATAGTACTAGAATTATAGGATTCTTTAAATATGAAGCAGAGTCAAGCGCGCGAGTGTTTTGCGGCGCTATCGCAGGAAACCCGGCTTTCCATCGTCCGGCTTCTTGTGAAGGCCGGCGAAGCGGGCGTCGCGGCAGGCGCGATCGCCGATGACGTGGAAGCGTCTCCGTCGAATGTCTCGTTTCATCTGAAGGAACTGGAGCGCGCGGGCCTCGTGACGCAGCGCCGCGAGGCGCGTTCGATAATTTATGCTGCGGATTTCTCGGGCCTGCAGTCGCTGATTGAATTTTTGATGAAAGATTGCTGCGGCGGACGGTCGGAAATTTGCGCGCCAATTCTGGCAGCGGCAGCATGCAAACCTGCAAGCAAGAGGAGCCGCGCTCATGCGTGACCAAGTTTACAACGTGTTGTTTCTTTGTACGGGCAATTCCGCAAGGTCGGTCCTCGCAGAATCGATTCTCCGAAAAGACGGAGCGGGCCGGTTTGCGGCATTTTCGGCAGGCAGCCAGCCCAAGGGGACAGTCAATCCGTTTGCGTTGAAGGTGCTGACGAGCCTCGATTATCCGACCGAAGGAATGCGCTCGAAAAGCTGGACCGAATTTGCTCTCGCCGGTGCACCGAAAATGGACTTCGTTTTCACTGTTTGCGATGACGCCGCGGGTGAAACGTGTCCGGTGTGGCCAGGTCAACCGATGACGGCGCATTGGGGCATCGAGGATCCAGCCGCCGTGCAAGGGGCGGATATCGCCAAAGAAGCGGCGTTTGTGCAGGCGTTCCGCTACCTGAAAAACCGGATTTCGATATTTACCAGCCTGCCTCTTGCAAGCATCGACAAGCTCGCTCTGGGAAAGAAGCTGCGCGATATCGGCCAAATGCCGGGATCGTCGGCGCTGCGGAATCAGGCAAGCTAGTGCAAGATTTCACTTCAGCTCGCCGCGTCGTCACGGAAGCTCTCGGCACGCTTTTGCTGGTCGCAACTGTGGTCGGCTCAGGGATCATGGCCGAGACACTCACGCGCGACGTAGCGCTGGCGCTTCTCGCCAACACGATTGCGACCGGAGCGATCCTCGTCGTTCTGATAACGATTCTCGGCCCCGTCTCCGGCGCGCATTTTAATCCGGCTGTTTCTCTCGTCTTTTACCTGCGGCGGGACATATCGTTGCGGGAAACGATCTCATATGCAGCAGCGCAGATTGCTGGCGGCATGGCCGGGACAATCATCGCTCATCTGATGTTTTCGTTGCCGGTTGTGGCCTTGTCGGTGAAACTCAGAACCGGACCGGCGCAATGGTTGTCCGAAGGCGTGGCAGCGTTCGGGCTGGTGCTCACAATTCTCCTCGCCATTCGTTTTTCGCGCGCGTCGATCGCGTGGCTTGTCGGGCTATACATCACCGCCGCTTACTGGTTCACGGCATCGACGTCCTTCGCAAATCCAGCCGTTGCCATCGCCCGGTCGCTGTCGAATACGTTTGCGGGCATTCGCCCGGCGGACTTGCCGGGATTTATCGCGGCTGAATTTGCCGGGGCGCTTGCTGCACTGGCGCTTGTGACATGGTTGCTTCGGCAACCTGGCTCAACGGCGCGGTGAGGCGGGCGGCGGCGCGTGGAAGCTGCTCGCACAGCAGACGTTCAAGTTGTGATGGATAACGGATGCGCTGGCGGTTGAGTTTTTCTCGCCGCGCATCCAAAATCCAAGGTCTTGGAGGGCACGCCGAGAACAAGGTGCCGCTCCATGCGTTTTTTTCCAGATCGCCGCTACGCTGAAGGCCGCTGCGTGTTGCCGCTCGCGCGTTTGTGCGAGGACCGGACCGGCCAATTATTCGTGTCGAATGCGCGCGGGCTTGCGCCCAACGAAACGAGTGCCGCGTGGTGGGAGGCGGTGCTCGACGACCCAAGCCTGATGTCGCCGAAGCTGTCGAAGGATAAGAGAAAGACGCTGGGCGATCTTAACGCCGAGCGGTCTTTAATCCTGTCATGCCGCCCGTGCGCGTGGGCGAAATCGTATGCGATGCAGGAATTGCTCGCGGCTTATGGCGGGGGATGCCGGCTGGACGATCTCGCCTCGCGGATGAGTTTCTGTCCGCAGGGCAATATCGGGCTGAATTGTCATGGAAGGTGGAGGCAGGGATGAAGGCCAAGCATGAAGCTCAGGAATACGGCCTTATGCTCGATACGAATGTTTTCAACGATGTTGTCGATGGCAAACTCCTTTTGGAGGAGTTCAAGGATAGGAAGCTATTTGCAACTCATGTGCAGATGGACGAGCTTCAACAAACGTC
This sequence comes from Pseudorhodoplanes sinuspersici, assembly GCA_945862935.1. Lineage (GTDB taxonomy): Bacteria > Pseudomonadota > Alphaproteobacteria > Rhizobiales > Xanthobacteraceae > Pseudorhodoplanes > Pseudorhodoplanes sinuspersici_A. The sequence continues at coordinate 8,381 of CAMBBO010000041.1, forward strand.
ATGCGACGCTAGAAAGCGCGAATTGCTGGCGGTGTTCAATTACATTGATGCTGCAACGATCAATACAGAGAGTGCGGTGTCTGATGTCAGCAAATGGGACCAGTCAAAGTGGTCCGATCCGACGGGGAATTTCATACCAATGCTCAATCGCCTACGCGAATTGGCCAAGGCAGGTGCGAGTAGGATACCTAATCAGAGTCGCGATATTCTGATAGCCGAAACAGCAATCAAAAATGGATTGATCTTGGTTAGTGGCGATCGCGATCTTCGGGTCGTTACGAAGGAGTTCGGCGGCCAAGCGGTTGATCTTAAAAAAATTGAGACGCACCGCAAAGTGTAGCCACTAAGTCAGTAGCTCGTTGACCGCCCAATCCGCCGCATCGCGCACCACCTCGGACGCATCGCCGCGCAATCGCTCGGCTTCCACACGCAAAGCAGAGTCACCTGAATTTCCAATCGCAATCGCGACATTGCGGATAAACCTGTCGCGCCCGATGCGTTTGACCGGCGATTTTGAAAACATCGCACGAAATTGCGCATCATCAAGCCGCGACAATTCCGCGAGCGTCGGCGCGCGCAATGCCTCGCGCGCGGCGAGCTTTGCCTCGCGGCTACTTTGCGCGAACTTGTTCCACGGACACACGGCAAGGCAATCGTCGCAGCCATAGATGCGGTTGCCGATCAGGGGACGAAGCTCCAAAGGGATCGGTCCCTTGTGCTCAATCGTGAGATACGAAATGCAGCGCCGCGCATCCAAGCGATAAGGCGCTGGAAACGCCGATGTCGGACACACATCGAGACAGGCGCGGCATGAGCCGCAATTATCTTCGCCTGCGTCGTCCGCCGGCAATTCGAGCGTCGAGAAGATTGCGCCGAGAAACAGCCACGAGCCGAAATCGCGCGAGACCAGATTTGTGTGCTTGCCCTGCCAGCCAAGCCCGGTCTGTTCGCCGAGCGGCTTCTCCATCACGGCAGCCGTATCGACAAACACCTTCACGTCGCCGCCGCCCTGCGCGATCAGCCAGCGCGCGACGGATTTCAGGCGCGGCTTGATGATCTCGTGATAATCGTCGCCCTGCGCGTAAACCGAGATCGCGCCGCGCGTGCGCTCTTCGAGGATCGCGCGCGGATCGGTATCGGGGCCGTAATTCATGCCGAGCATGACGACGCTGCGAGCATCCGGCCAGAGCGCCTGTGGATCGCCGCGCCGTTGTTGCGTGCTCTCCATCCACTCCATGTCGCCATGCGCGCCTTCGGACAGAAAATGTTCGAGGCGTTCGCGCGCAAGCGGAATGGAGTTTGGCCTCGCGATGCCGAACGCATCGAAGCCGTGTTCTCGCGCCTGATCGCGCAAGGCGGATTTCAGGGCCATCAGCGATGTGCCTTGTTCGCGCGCCAGTTCTTTTTGATCTTGACCCTGTTCCATGACTGCCGATGACTGAAGAGCGAGGGGACCGGTACCGGATCGCCTCGCTCCGTCACCTTATCATCAAAACGCTGGGTCGTGCCGGTCAGTGGTGGTCGTGCCCCCCTCCGCCAATGGCGCGCACTGTGTACGTTACTTCCACGGACCCTGCCTTCTCGAAGACCAGCGTGCCGCGAACGGCATCTCCCGCCTTCGGCGGGCCTTAGCGCAGCCTTGCCGGCATGCGTTACTGAAGCGTGATTTCTTCATCCAAAGACATGGCCGTGAAATCATCGACCAGTATTTTGATTGTCACCCGCCAGCGTCCCTTGATCGGCAAGCGGACTCCGTCTGCAGCCCAAGTGGAGTCGCCGACAAAGCGGGCAGAATAGAGCAATGGCTCTATGCCCGCGTCGGGCTTTGCAAATGCAAGGGTTACTTCCTTTGCTGCCAGTGGCGCAAAATTCCCGTCCCAAATTGCGACCATGACGGTGCGCGAGCCGTGATCCGATGGATCGATTTTTACATCGGCCATCGCTTTGGCAGTGTGGATATGAACTTGAACCGGAATTGCCGCAGCAGCATTCAGTGCGCGCGGCGGTGGCGTAAATCGCCATGCGGCGACGACACAAAGGATTGCGAGCGCGATAACCAGTTCGGTGCGGATAATTGCAGCCAGCCGGCTGGCCGAAGCTGCATCGCCGCCAGCAGCGCGGGCAGTGAGGCCGTAACGGTTATATGCGCCAAGTCCCAGCAGGATCAACACGGCGCAAATTTTGGCGCACCACACTGCACCATAGGCTGTCGTCCAGATCGCACTGGGCGTTTCGATCTGGACTGCGGACAATATCACTCCGGTCGCAACCAATATTGCGATGGCTGTTGGCACCGCCCTGGAAAATCGCTGCAAGTCCTCGTGGCGGCGCTGACGTAGACCACTCAACAGCGGTATCAGCGCGCCGATCCAGAAAGCGACCGACACCGCATGCAGAAACACTGCGGCGCGCGTCATTACTTGCGGCGGCGTTGTCACCGCATGTCCACTGGCAGCAATGGCGCCGCCCAATCCCGCCAAAGCCAGCGCCGCAGTGATCCTGCGGAACGGGCAGAAGTGCAGTGCGGCCAGACCGAGCATCAGCGCGAAAAGCGCGGTGGCCGCAGTTACGCCATAGGACGTTTGAAAACCAGCGAGCCATACGGCAGGCCGCCCGAGTTCGGAGAGCGGCAAGCCCGCAACGTCGAGTCCCTGAAAGCCGACAGAGAAAACACTTGCGATGATTCCGCCTATCACGATTGCGGATAGCCAAGCGGTGTATCCTGCCGGGAGCGGAGTGGCAGCAATCCACGAAACGTAAAAGGCGCCCCCGATTCCGAACATCAGCCCGCAATAGAGCGCGACCTTGCACAGCCAGATGGCCACAAGCAGCCCCCGGTCCATCTGGAATGATGGCTGCATCGGCGGCTCGGCGCTTACTTCGCCAACCGAAAACATGATCGTTCCCGACACCGGGTGGCCGTCTGCCGAAATCACGCGCCAACTCAACAGATGCGTTCCATTTGCCAAGCCGGGAACTGCAATCGTCAGCGTCTGATCTTTCGTCGTGACATCGTTCATCTTCGCCGACCCGCCGTCCGGCCGCACAAGAACGAGCGCGACCGGCGAAACGGGTTCGTTGAATGTGAGCGTGATGTCCTGCGGCGGCTGCGGGATCATGGCCCGGTCGGCGGGCTGGCTTGCGACTAGCACCGCGTGGGCAAACGCTGGGCTGGCGGTGAGGAGCGCCAGAATCACTCCCACCACCGCGTTGCGCATGCTCATGGCTCGCGTATCAAGGCCGCCGCGGCAGCAATTTCACGCGAGGTGCAGGTTCGCGCAATTCCTCGGACTTGCCTGCCTCGGGGATTTCAATCCAGCGATGCACGCCGGTCTCGCATTCCTGCACGACCGGAAAATACAAAATCGTGTCGGGCTTCAGGTCTTCGGCGAGATAAGTGGACAGCACGAACTCGTCGTAGTTCTCATCCAGCAACTTGCCGGTCCACGTCACCTCGCGAACGCCTTCGGTGAGGGTGCTGTGGTACATCTGGTAGGGCTTGTCGTATTTGGCCTTCACGGGTTCCAATTGCCAGCCCGCCTTGGGCATCGGTTTAACGCCGATGACGCCTTCAGGAATGCGGACGCGGACTTTCACAGTTGGCGATTCGCTGCACCCATGCGGCACTCGAAAGATCGCCTTGTAGCCCCCGCCCACGGCGGCTTCCGGCCGCTCCAGCGTGACATGCGCCCGCGCTGCGGCGAGCGGAAGGAAGGTGACGACAAGAGAAAGCGAAAGAGCAGTGAGACGTTTCATGATAGCGCTCCACGTGCGGAAGGAAGATGTTGTCTTTCATCGAAATGTTTTTCGAAATGGCGCGAGGCAAGGTGAGCTGACCTCGCGCCAATGTTTGCTTGATTACATCCGGTATCGCAGGCCGCCGTAAACCGAGCGGCCCATGCCGGGATTGAATAATTCGGCCGTCGGGTCCGCGGTTCCGGCGGTGATCGTTGTCGAGATATAGCGCTTGTCGAAAAGATTGCGCCCTTCGAGGTAGCTGGACCAGCCCTTGCCGGGATCGTAACCAATCTTGAAGTTCAACAGCGCGTATGAGTCGACGGTGAACGTGTTGGCGTTGTCGACGAAGAACGCTTGCGGCATCCACTCGACGTTCGGGCCTGCGTAGAAGCCGCCCGGATGCTTGTAGAGAACTTCAGTACGGATGTTGTGCGGCGCGACGCCGGGCAGGCGGTTGTTGCCCCATGTGGCGTCGTTGTCGAAGCGGAAATCGTTGTACGTGTAGGCGAGATTGAACCAGACGCGGTCATCGTGCGCGAAAACAGACTTGAGAAATGCGAGGCCGATCCCGGCCTCGACACCCTGATGCACGGTACGGTCTGCATTCACGACGTTACAGGGACTGTAGAAAAAGACATTCGTCGTCAGGCATTGCAGCTCATTCCTGAGATGAGCGCGGTAAAGCGAAACGTCCCAGGTGAAATCGGGTGTGCGGCCGCGCGTGCCGATCTCGTAGGTCGTCGCCGTCTGCGCATCGACATCCGGCAAAGCCCCGGAGAAGGTACTGAAAGTGCGCGCGTCGAATGTCGGCACCTCGGCGCTGCGCGAGATATTGCCGAACACCTGCCAATTCGGGCTGGCATCCCACAGCACGCCGACCTTCGGGCTGAACTTGTCGTAGGTGCGGCTGACCGTCTGATCGCCATCCGACAAAAACCGATCCTGACGGTCGCGGACCGCATGCAGGAATTGCCCGCCGCCAATCAAAGCGACATTCCGCAAAACATAAAAGCTGTTCTCGAAATAAACCGAATGGTTCTGCGACTTCTGCAATTCCGATCTCAGCAACGCGCCTTTCACGGCGCCGGCCGGGTTCTCGTACTCCGCATAATCATTCGTGCCGGTTTGCAGGTTAACGCCGGCGATGAAGCGGTTGCGGAATCCGCCAATCATCCGGTCGTCCGTTGCGCGGGCAAAGCCGCCGTAATCGGCAACGGTGTAATCGAGATAGCGATAGATCGGGTGATCGACATGGCGCTGATGCGTGAAGACGCCCAAATCCACCGTGGTCGAATCGAAACGCAGCGTGGTCTTGTTGGCGAGACGGATCGAATCGATGTTGCGCTGCTGGTCCTGCCGCACCCATTCGGGATTTGCGGCGCGCGGATTGTTCAACGCCTGGTCCTTTGTCACCTCGCCGGGCAAGCGCCCGCGCCATGTATTTGCGTCGAGGTAAAATCGGGTCTCGGCATCCGGTGAAAGCTGGTGGCCAAAATTCGCGTTGAAGCGCTCAACGTCGTTCCGGCTATGCTCGCGATATCCGTTCTCGTATTGCGCAGAGGCGTTGATGTACCAGTCGTACGGTCCTCTGGCGCCCGCAGTGCTTACTGCACTTTTCACGTAACCAAAGCTGCCGCCATCGATCCGTGCGTCGAAAGAGGGCGCGTCGCGGCCGGTCGGCGAAACAAAATTGATTGCGCCGCCAAGCGAGTTGGTGCCAAAGCGAAGCGCGTTGGCGCCCTTGAACACTTCAACATAGCGGTAAGCAGTCGGATCGATCTCGAACAGATCGGTCAAGCCATCCGCGGTGTTGATCGGAATGCCGTCCATGAACATGTTGACGCCGCGATTGCCGTAATTGCGCGTCAGGCCCGAGCCGCGGATCGACACCCGGCCATCGGGTCCCCATCGTGTCTGGATGATGATGCCCGGCACCCAGCCGAGAACATCCTTGATCGTGTTCGCAGGCCCGTTCTTGAATTCTGTGTCCGGCACGACTTCGACGCCGCCCGGCGTCTGATTGATCGCGGCGGTCGCTGCTTCCGTATTTGGGACCGTCAGGCTTCCCGAATCTTTAGCTGCCGTCTGGCTGCTTTGCGTCGCCGGTCCAGACGTTGCGGGGCGCTCGCCTTGTACGACGATCGTCGGAAGTGGCGCGTTTTGAGAATGTGCATTCGAAGCTGTGGCCGCGACAGCGGCGGATGCCGCGCACAACGCGCGGATAAGGCGTGACATGACAAGTCTCCAAGAGAATACGAAACCGGATAAGCGATCGGTTACGCAGTCTTTGGAGGGCCTTGCGAGGTTCGGGGATTGTGCCGCGCGACAGGCGCAAAAGCTGCAACGGCATTGCCGGCGACAATGGATGTCGCGGCGGAATTAAAAGCCGGGGCAGTTGGCGCTTCCGAAAGAGGCGGCGTTGACGACGCTAAACTGCAAATCGCGCAAGTGACATGTGCAACATGCTTGGCGGGCTGGCCGCGCTCGCCGTCCGCTGTCTGTCCGTTTCCATAGCAGATGACGAAGGAGTCGGCGCTTTGCGAGGCTGCCATCTGGGCGGAGACAGCGCCCGCGAGCAACATTTGCAGCGCGAGCACGTAGGCGACGACAAGCGCCATCGCCGCACGCACATAAATATATCGCCGCAACAAAGATAACATGACCCAACCCCGCAGCCTTTATATCCAACGGCCCGGCGGAAGGAAATGCCTTGCTCTGCGCTCAGGTCATGAGTGCAACAGAACTTATGCGTGGGATGGATTGTTCAGAAATCCAGATCCGCGTAGGTCGCCGACGGCGCCATGCCCGCCGCGACCTCCAGCAGGATCGGACGGAACGAGGGGCGCGACTTCACCCGCGCGTACCAGGTCTTTGCTGTCTCGTCCTCGTTCCAGGGCACGTCACCAAGATAATCGACCGTCGACAGATGCGCCGCCGCCGCGAGATCGGCGAAGGTCAGTTGCTCGCCCGCAAGATAAGCGCGCTGGCTCACCAGCCATCCAATATAGGCCAGATGATAACGGATGTTGGAGCGCGCCGCGCGCATCGCGTCAGTGTCCGGCGCGCCGCCGCCGGCGCTCAAGGGGAGGTGGCGTTTGTAGAAACGCTCGTTCAGGAGGGGGCCTGACACCTCGGCGAAGAACTTTTCGTTGAACCAGGAGAGGAGGCGGCGAATCTCGACAGAAGACGCCGCATCGCGCCCGAGGAAGTGGTGGTTCTGCGAGTTATTCGCCCGCGTCTCGTTCAGGTATTCTGCGATCACGGATGCGCCGGGAATGGCGAGGCCAGAATCCTCGACCAGAACTGGCGTCGTTCCGGCCGGATTCAATGTGAGGAAACTTTCTCTTCTTTCCCAGACGCGCTCTTCCACAAGCTTCACGTCTTCTCCGAATTCGCCAAGCGAAATGCGGATGAATCTCGAATGCGGGCAGAACGGGTGGTGGAAAAGCGTCAGCATTGTGCGCCGAATCACTGGGGCTTCAAGTATAGACCGAACTGCACTTCGCGCGCGTCAATGCGTTGTTTCGTCGCGAAGAAAGGCAGACCATCGTTATTCGCAATCTTCTTTCCGGAGTTGCCGCCATGTCGTTCGATCTGTTCAAGGCCGCGATCCTCGGCATTGTCGAAGGATTGACCGAATTTCTCCCCGTTTCCTCGACCGGTCATCTGCTTCTTCTGGAGCACTTCTTTGGCTTCGATGACGACGCGTTCGGAAAGACATTCGTCGTTCTGATCCAGCTCGGCGCGATTCTGGCAATTCTGTCGATCTACTTCTCGAAATTGTGGTCGATCTTCCTCGGCGCATTCTCCGATCCGGCGGCGCGGCGTTTTATTCTTGGCGTTCTTCTGGCGTTTCTTCCGGCCGCAATCATCGGTGCTGCGGCGCATTCGATCATCAAGAATGTGCTGTTTAATGTGTGGATCGTCTGCACCATGCTGATCGCCGGTGGTGTTGTTCTTCTGATTGTCGACCGCATCGACTTCCGGCCGCGCTATCACGATGCGACCACATTTTCTCTTCCGATGTATCTCGGTATCGGATTCTTCCAGTGTCTCGCCATGATTCCGGGCGTGTCCCGCTCCGGCGCGACTATCGTTTCGGCGATGTTCTTCGGCGCCGACAAGCGTTCCGCGGCCGAGTTCTCGTTTTATCTGGCGATGCCGACGATGGCGGGAGCGTTCGCTTACGACCTTCTGAAGAATTACGGGCAGATGACGTCGAGCAATACGATTCTGGTCGCGGTTGGATTTGCGACATCGTTCGTCGCCGGCTGGTTTGTCGTGAAGTCGTTCCTCGGATACGTCGCGCGCCACGGCTTCAGCCTGTTCGGCTGGTGGCGGATCATCGTCGGATCGCTTGGATTTATAGCGCTTCTTCTGGGCAAATAACCGCCGAAGAAGTCGAACTCAGCGCGAATCCCCGCGCGCGGTCTGGAA
>CAMBBO010000042.1 GCA_945862935.1 Pseudorhodoplanes sinuspersici
GCCCGGCCGCGTCGACGCAGCGCTCTCCGTGTGGGTTATGCTGGGACGGCCGCTGCTCGACGCACTCGCGGGCGCAGACGAACGCGAAACGACGCGCGCCTCGGTGCTGTCACGCAAGGTGACATCGACCATCGGAATCTCCGACATCATCCTTGTGCGCCGCGACGGCGACGGTATCGAGCCGCTCGCGAGCGGCATTTGGCCGATGCAGGCGATCGCGCAGGCCGACGGCTTCGTTGTGGTCCCGGCGCAAAGCGAAGGCTATCCGGCGGGCACGACGGTCGAAGTGAGATCGCTGCCGTGAACGAAACCGCGCGCAGAAAGACCGAGAACGATCTGATCGCCGCCATTCGCAACGCGGCCAGGCAGGAGCAATTTCTTGAAGTCGTCTCCGCCGACGATGCGCGTGCGCGCTTTGCGCAAAATCTCGATCTGTCGCCATTGCCAGCGGAGGATGTGCCACTTGCCGCAGCGCTCGGGCGTGTGCTCGCGAACACGGTCGCAGCGCCGCTGGACGTGCCGCCATTTGACCGTTCCGGCGTCGATGGTTTCGCGCTTCGCGCAAGCGATACCGAAGGCGCGTCGGAGACGTCACCGAAACGGCTGGCGCTGAACGGCGAAGTGATTGTCTGCGGTCACGCACCGAAGATCGAAGTCGCGCCGGGCACCGCGACGGCAATCGCAACTGGTGGCGTCGTGCCGCGTGGCGCGGATTCCGTCGTGATGATCGAGCACACGGAATTGATCGAGACTGGCGCTGCGCCTGTCATAGAAATTCGCCGGACATCGGCACCCGGACAGTTTATCGCTTATGCCGGATCGGACATCGCGCGCGGCGAGACGCTTCTTCGCCGTGGCGCGCCGATCGGATCGCGCGAAATCGGTATGCTCGCGGCCTGCGGCCTTGCCACCGTGCCGGTCGTCAGAAAGCCGAAAGTAGCCGTTCTGTCGACCGGCGATGAACTGGTCGCACCGGGCGGCGCGCTGAAGTCCGCGCAGGTCTTTGACAGCAACGGCGCAATTCTCGCAGCGGCAATCGCCGAAGCCGGCGGCGAGGCCGTGGCGTATGGCGCATTCCCGGACAACGCAACGACGCTCGAAGGGGCGATGCGCGAGGCTTTACGCGCATGCGACATGCTGGTTCTGTCCGGCGGCACGTCCAAAGGCGCAGGCGATCTGTCGCACCGCGTCGTCTCCAATCTCGGCAAGCCCGGAATTCTCGTTCACGGTGTCGCGCTGAAACCCGGCAAGCCGCTTTGTCTCGCCGTCGCCGATGGTAAGCCGGTTATCGTGCTGCCCGGCTTCCCGACATCGGCGATTTTCACCTTCCACACGTTTGTCGCGCCGGTGATCCGCGCCAGGACAGGGCTAGCGCCCGAAGTCGCGCGCGCGCTCACCGCCAAAGTGCCGCTTCGCATCCCGTCCGAACTGGGACGGCAGGAATTCGTTATGGTGTCGCTGATCGAAGGGGCAGACGGCCCCATCGCCTTTCCGACGGCGAAAGGCTCCGGCTCGGTTACGGCATTTTCGCAAGCCGATGGATTTTTGCAGATCGACGCGCTCGCAACTTCGCTGGATGCGCAAAGCGACGCCACAATTTCGCTGATCGGCAACGCGGCCCGCGCGCCCGATCTTGTGCTGATGGGCAGCCATGACGTCGCGCTTGATGCCGTTGTCGATGCGCTGCTTGATCGTGGCTTCACCGCGCGCACGCTCGCGGTCGGCAGCATGGGCGGCGTCGCCGCCGCGCAGCGCGGTCAATGCGATCTTGCGCCGGTTCATCTGGTCGATCCGAAAACTGGAATTTACAACACGCACCTGCTGGCACCCGGCCTGTCGCTGGTCCCCGGCTGGAAGCGGATGCAGGGATTCTTGTTCCGGCGCGGCGATGCGCGATTCGAGAATCTCAGCGCTGACGACGCGCTGAAAGCAGCACTCGCCGATCCCACCTGCCTGATGGTGAACCGCAATGCTGGCGCAGGGACCCGCATCCTGATCGACGAGTTACTCGGCGGGGCGCGGCCTGCGGGCTACGCCAACCAGCCGAAATCGCACAACGCAGTCGCTGCCGCCGTGGCGCAAGGCCGCGCCGACTGGGGCGTTGCTATCGAGCCGGTCGCGCGCATGTACGATCTCGGCTTCCACCCGATCGCGCCGGAGCGTTACGATTTTCTGCTGGTCGAGGCGCGAAAGGACCGTCCTACCGTCCGCGCCTTCCTCGAAGCGCTGCGCGATCCTTCGACACAGGCGCGAATACGCGCGCTTGGAATGCAGCCTTCGGAATAGGTCATCTATTGACCCCCCATAAGGCCGCGAGGATAAGTCACTCCATGCGCGACCTTGGCGAGATCCACGGCAAAAGTTCTGGGACGTCGGACGCATTGCGTATCATCGGCCTCGCAGGCTGGAGCGGCTCGGGGAAAACGACCCTGCTCGCAAAGCTCATTCCGGCGCTGATTGCGCGTGGAAAAAAGCTTTCGACGCTCAAGCACGCGCATCACGGCTTCGATCTCGATCAGCCGGGGAAAGATTCGTATGTGCATCGCGCAGCGGGCGCGACCGAGGTTTTGATTTCTTCGGCGAAACGCTGGGCGCTGATGAGCGAATTGCGCGATCAGCCAGAACCAAACTTGCGCGAATTGCTGAAGCATCTTTCGCCGGTCGATCTTGTGCTGGTCGAAGGGTTCAAGCGCGAACGATTTCCGAAAATCGAAATTCATCGCGCGGCGGTCGGCAAGCCGCTGCTGCAGGGCGACGACGACTGGATCGTCGCCATCGCGTCCGACGAGCCGCTGCCGCAAGCGTCGGTGCCGGTGGTCGATCTGAACGATATTGAGAAAATCGCCGATGTTCTGCTTGTCGAAGCGATGCCGCTCGACCGTCTCGATGCCCTCGGACAGGACGGCTGATGGCACAACTGAGCGACGATTGCTTTGCCTTTGGCGGCGCGCTGCTGCCGGTCGATCAGGCCGCGCAGATGATGGCGCAACAGGTGAAACCCATCGGCGAAACCGAAATGGTTTCACTGATCGACGCCGATGGGCGTGTGCTCGCGGCGGATCTCTTTGCGCCGATCCCGCTTCCACCGTTCGATAATTCCGCGGTCGATGGATATGCCGTTCGCCACGCTGATGTCGCGCCGTCGGGTGAAGCGCGGCTGCGCGTGCGCGGCCGTATTGCCGCCGGTCATGCCGCGTCACACGCACTCGGCGAAGGCGAAGCCGCGCGCATCTTTACCGGCGCGCCGATGCCGCAAGGCGCCGATACGGTTTACATGCAGGAAGACTGCAAACTTGATGGCGAGATCGTCATCGTTCCGGAAGGGCTGAAGCTTGGCGCGAACAGGCGGCTTGCCGGGGAAGACATCGCAAAAGGTAACATTGCGATCAGCGCCGGGCGGCGGTTGCAACCGGCCGATGTCGCACTCGCTGCCGCACTTGGGTTGTCTCAGCTTTCCGTTCGCCGCCGCGTGCGGGTTGCGCTGTTTTCGACCGGCGACGAAATTGCGGCGCAAGGCGAGCCGCTGCCGCCTGCTGCGCTTTACGATTCGAACCGTTTTCTGCTCATGAGCCTGCTTGCGCGTGCGGGCGCGCAGACGACAGACCTCGGTATCCTGAAAGACGACAAGGCTACGATTGCAAAGGCCATCGAAGTCGCATCCAAGACGCATGACATTGTGCTGACATCCGGTGGCGTCTCGACTGGCGACGAGGACCACGTCAAATCGGCGGTGGAAAGTTTCGGACGCCTCGTGTTCTGGCGGCTCGCGATCAAGCCGGGGCGTCCGGTCGCGATGGGCGTTGTGAACGGCGCGGCATTCGTTGGCGTGCCGGGAAATCCTGTGGCGGCGCTGGTGACGTTCATCAATGTGGTGCGGCCGTTGATCTTCAGCCTGTCGGGAATGACGATAGAGCCGCCAACGCCGATTTCAGCGCGTGCGAACTTTCATCACAAGAAAAAGAAGGATCGCCGCGAATATCTGCGCGGCACATTGCGCCAAGGGCCAAACGGGCTGGAAGCCGAAAAGCAGGCGGTGGACGGCGCCGGCATTCTCACCAGCGTCACGCAGAGCACGGGCTTCATCGTGCTGGCCGAAGACACGCTGACTGTCCAGCCCGGCGATGAAGTGCAGTTTCTGCCTTACGACGTGCTTTTGAACTAGGCGCCCTGCTCGCGCGCAATCTGCGCCGCGCGATCGCGGTCTTCCGGCGAATTCACGTTGAAGAATGGATCGACAGGTTTGTCCGGCCATTCGGCAATGGCGACGCCGTGACGTCCGGTCCAGATTTCGATCTTGTGAAGATGTTCGATTGTCAACGCATGGCGCAGGTCGTCGCGCAGTTTCACATTCCACAATCCGACCACCGGATGCCGCCAGTCGCCGGACTTGGCGCAGGCAAGCAGCTTGTCTTCGCCGATCCGCGCCGCATGCAGTCGCGCCACAAGGTCGCGCGGCAGGAACGGACAATCGCCCGGCACGCTCACGACCCATTCGAGCGTAGGCTCGTTCTTGGCCACCCATTCGAGCGCCGCGAGGATGCCCGCGAGCGGGCCTGCGAAATCGGGAATGTCGTCGGAAATAACCGGCAGGTTGAATACGGCGAAACGCGCCGGATCGCCGTTCGCATTGATAATCATCCGCGAGCATTGCGGCGTCATGCGGCCGAGCGCACGCGCGAGGATGGTCTGTCCGGCAATGTCGATCAGCGCCTTGTCGCCGCCGCCCATGCGGCGCGCAAGACCGCCAGCCAAAACGACGCCGAGTGTCGGCGGCGTATCAATCGTCATGCATCGCGGCCTTGCGGCGATGCATCGCGCTCTCGTCCTCGACGTAGCGCAGATCCTGATCGAAGTTGATGCGTTCGATCCCCGCGAGCGCGATAAAGCGCTTGCCGCGCGCGCGCCCGATCAGCGTCAGGTTTGCCTTGCGCGCAAGCTCGACACCCCAGGCCGTGAAGCCCGAACGCGACACGAGAATGGGGATTCCCATGCGCACGGTTTTAATGACCATTTCCGAAGTGAGGCGCCCGGTCGTGTAGAAAATCTTGTCGTGCGCGGACACCTTGTTCTGGAACATCCAACCCGCGATTTTATCGACCGCGTTGTGGCGCCCGACATCTTCCATATAGACGAGCGCACGATCCTGCTGTGCCAATACGCATCCATGGATCGCGCCGGCTTCAAGATACAGCGACGGCGTGGTGTTGATCGTGTTGGTCAACGAGTAAAGCCAGGACGTGCGGAATTCCGCATCCGGCAGGCTCACGTTTTCAAGCGCCTCCATCAGATCGCCGAAGATGGTGCCTTGCGCGCAGCCCGAGGTCTGAACCTTCTTCTTGAGCTTCTGCTCGTAATCGGTAGCGCGCTCGGTGCGGACGACGACGACGCTTAGGTCCTCGTCATAATCGACCCCGGTGACGATGTCGTCGGCACGCAGCATGTTCTGGTTGAGCAGATAGCCGATGGCGAGAAGGTCGGGATGATCGCCGACCGTCATCGCGGTCACGATCTCCTGTGCGTTGAGGTAGATGGTCAGCGCGCGCTCGACGGTTACGACCGTTTCAAGCGGGGCACCTGTCTGATCGACGCCGGTGACACGCGCGGTGAGCCGCGGATCGTGCGGATCGGGCTTGATAAGATAATTGTCGCCGCTCATCGGCCGCTCACGGTCAGAACAGCTTGAGGCCGGGCGGCAAAGGCAGTCCGCCGGTCAGCGCCTTCATCTTGTCCTGCACAACGGCCTCGGACTTTTTGCGAGCGTCGGCATGAGCAGTGACTAGAAGATCCTCGAGGATTTCCTTCTCGTCCGGCTTGAGCATCGAATCGTCGATGTGAACGCCCTTGAGGTCGCCTTTCCCGGTGAGCGTGACACGAACCACGCCGCCGCCAGCGGCACCTTCGACTTCGACATTTTCGAGCTCGGCCTGCATCGCCTGCATCTTGGATTGCAGTTCGGCAGCCTTCTTCATCATGCCCATCATGTCAGCCATTCAGTCCTCGCTATCGTCCGGCGGTGGCGCGTCGGGAAACTCATCGCGCGGCGCATCGTCACGGCTGCGCACGGCAACAATTTCCGCGCCGGGGAATCTCTCCAGCACCGCTCGCACCAGCGGATCGGCGCGCACGCCCTGCTTCAATTCAGCTTCTTGTGCGTCGGCCTGCGCGCGCATCGTGGGCGCGCCGGATTCCTTGGAGACCACCACCATCCAGCGACGCTGCGTCCAGGCTTCCAGCTTGCGCTGTAATTCATGCACCAGCGTGCGAGGCGCACTTGGTTCGAGCGCGATTTCGAGATGACCATCCTCGCAGCGCACCAGACGCACATCGCGCTCAAGAGCGATCTTCGTCTGCAGGTCGCGCTTCTCGGCGACGAGCGCAATCAACTGGTCGAAGCTTCCGATGACCAGTCCGGCCGCTTCCGGCGCGGCCTGCGCCACCCGTGCGACCGGGGCAGCCGACGATTGCGAGCGCGGCGCCGAACGAGGCGCTTCATAGCGCGGCGCCTGACCACCACCCTGCGCCGACACGCCGGAACCACCGCCGCCATTCGTCTGCGGGCGCGGAGACGAGCCGTTCTCTTCGCCGAGCGAACGGATCACATCATCCGGCGTCGGCAGATCGGTGGCGTAAGCGAGCCGCACTAAAACCATTTCGGCGGCTGAAATCGGCCGGCCCGCGGCCTGAACTTCCGAGAGACCCTTCATCAGCATTTGCCAGGTGCGCGAAAGCACACGCATCGAAAGCTTGGCGGCGAAATCGCGCCCACGCTTGCGCTCGATTTCGCTGATTGAAACATCGTCCGCGACAGCAGGCACCGCCTTGATGCGCGTCACGAAATGCGTGAACTCGGCCAAGTCGGACAGCATCACCGCGGGATCTGCGCCGGAATCGTATTGGTCGCGCAACTCCTTCAATGCCGCTGCGACATCGCCACGCATGACCGCCTCGAACAGGTCGATCACCCGCGCACGGTCGGCAAGGCCGAGCATCTGGCGCACATCGTCGGCCGCGATCTTGCCCGCCGCATGCGCGATCGCCTGATCGAACAGTGAGAGCGAGTCTCGCACCGAGCCTTCGGACGCGCGCGCGATCATCGCAAGCGCCTCGGATTCAATTTCAACTTTTTCTTCTGCCGCGATGCCTTGAAGGTGCTCCACCAGCACCCCCGCCTCAACGCGCCGCAGATCGAAGCGCTGGCAGCGTGACAGCACCGTTACCGGGACTTTTCTGATTTCTGTTGTCGCGAAAATAAACTTGGCGTGCGGTGGCGGTTCTTCCAGCGTCTTCAGCAACGCATTAAATGCGGCCGTCGACAGCATGTGAACTTCGTCGAGGATATAGACCTTGTAGCGCGCGCTCACCGGCGCATAGCGCACGGCGTCGTTGATCTGGCGAATATCGTCGACGCCGTTATGCGAGGCCGCGTCCATTTCCAGCACGTCGATGTGCCGGCTTTCCATGATCGCTTCGTCATGCAGCCCGAGCGCAGGCATGGCGATGGTCGGACCCTTCACCGATCCGTCTGCCAATTCGTAATTGAGCGCACGCGCGATGATGCGCGCCGTCGTTGTCTTGCCCACGCCGCGCACGCCGGTGAGAATCCACGCTTGCGGAATACGGCCGGTTTCGAACGCGTTGGAGATGGTGCGGACCATCGCCTCCTGACCGATCAGATCGGTGAAGGTCGAGGGGCGATATTTGCGCGCCAACACGCGATAGCCGGTGCCCTCGCCCTGCGGCGCGGCTTTCGCGGAAGTTTTCGACTTGGCGTCAGCCATTCGGGGCGCAGCTCTTGGCCTGCGGCGAAACTGCCACGGCACACCGCGGTCCGCCTTGAAACAAGAAAAGGTGGGAGGCTGACAACGACCCGAACCGGGCTCGTTAGGGCTGCTTCCTTCCGGATCTGACCCGGTTGGCGAGTGGCTCGTCCACCGCCAACCTCCCGGTGCTTATATCGGGCCATCCAGACGGGAAAGCAAGCGCACGCAAATGCTTGGTGCTATGGTCCCGCGCGTTTCAACGGCTTGGATAGTCTGATGAATTCCATTCTTTCGCGCTGGGCGCTCCATCCCCAGCTTGAGCGCGACACGCTCGAAGTGGGCGACCTGCCGCTTTCGCGGGTGCTCATCATCAAGGATGCGAATTACCCGTGGCTTCTGCTTGTGCCGCGCCGCCCGGATGTCGTGGAAATTCTCGACCTCAACGACGTCGAGCGCGCCCAGCTGATGACGGAAACGGCCCGCGTCGCCGATGCGCTCAAAGCAATCACCAAATGCGACAAGCTGAATGTCGCAGCCCTCGGCAACATGGTGCCGCAACTCCACATTCATGTGATCGGGCGGCGCAAAACCGACGCTGCCTGGCCAAAGCCGGTCTGGGGCGTAGTACCTGCGCTTCCCTTCGATTCTCAGGCACTTGAGGATTTCCGGAAGGCCGTCAGAAGCAAAGTCTGGATTGACTGACATTGCTTGCGACGTAGCGCCGTGCGAATTTCGTCTCCCGCCGGAGTTTTTCCATGCCCCGCCCCGATCTCGGTCCAAAGCCGCTCCTTGGCTATGTCGACAGCCTGCTCGACCGCGCGGCGGAGAACCGCGACAACGCCGATGCGCTGACTGCGCTGACGCGTGCCGCAGATTGCCGCGCCTGCGTTGTTGGCGGCGAGATGATCGTACTGAAGAAAAAGGGTGATACTCTCGGTTCGCTGTTTTCACCGGACGAGGCGAAGTCGCTCGGGACCGTCGTGGAAACGCTGTTCCTCGGTCTTGCGGGAAAAACAGGGCAATTCGGCTATGGACTCGACACGGCGTCTATTGAGGCTCTGAAGACCCGCGACGACCTTCACATCACGGATCTTCGCACCATCGCTGTGCAGGGTCTCGTCCCGGCCGAAGAACTCGCCCCCATCGCCGAGGCCAAGGCGATGCTCCACTGGCATTCGCGGCACACGCGCTGCTCGGTCTGCGGCGCGCATACGCAAGCCGTGAGCGCAGGCTGGAAACGCCAATGCCCGGAATGCAAAGCCGAACATTTCCCGCGCACGGACCCTGTCGTCATCATGCTCGCGATAGCGGGTGACAAATGCCTGCTGGGTCGTCAGGCGCGTTTCGTTGCGAATTCATGGTCGTGCCTTGCGGGCTTCATCGAGCCGGGTGAAAGCATCGAGGAAGCCGCGCGCCGCGAGACACTGGAAGAAGCCGGGATCAAGTGCGGCCGCGTGCGCTATTTCCGCTCGCAGCCATGGCCCTTTCCGTCGTCATTGATGATCGGGTGCCACGCCGAAGCTATGAGCGACACCATCGTTGTCGACACGAATGAGTTGGAAGACGCACGCTGGTTCTGGCGTGACGAAGCAGCAAACATGCTCGCGCGCACGCATCCCGGCGGCCTGATCACTCCGCCTCCAGTTGCAATCGCGCATCACATCATTCGCGAATGGGTTGAGAATGGCGACCGCGTCTTCGGGTGAGCGCGCGCGCATCCTGTGCGCCGGCGTCTCAACACTCGACCAGATTTTCAAAGTGCAGAGTTTCCCCGTGCCGGGAGAAAAGACGCGCGCCACCGAATACACCGAAGTATCGGGTGGCAATGCAGGCAATGCCGCGATTGTTGCAGCGCGACTCGGCGCGGACGTGTTGCTCGCCTCCCCGATGGGTGAAGACCGCGTCGGGGAGGAAATCCGGCGCTATCTCGAAGCGGAAAGTATCGACTGTTCCCATTTCGTCAGTCTGCCGGGCGCCATGTCGTCGATGTCAGCTATCGTCGTCGATGCAACCGGCGAGCGGACCATCGTGAGCCGCAGGTCCGGTCTTGACGAGGGACGATTGAAGGATGCCGATGCGATCGCTGCCTCGGTTCATGCCGTCCTGATCGACAACCGCTTCCCGGAATTTTCGCTCGATGTTGCGCTCGCCGCGCGCCGTCAAAACGTGCCGGTCGTGCTCGATGCCGACAATCCGACCCGGCTGACGGAAGAAATATTCGCCGCGTGCACCCACATCATTTTCTCGGCGCACGGCCTGCGTGACACCGTGCACATCGACGACCCGGATGCAGCGTTGCGTAAGGTTGCGACGATGACGGATGCTTATGTTTCGGTCACGTCGGGAAGCGCGGGCGCGTGGTGGCTGCATCGCGGACAGGCCGGGCGCGAACAGGCGTTCCCGGTCAAGGCGATCGACACCCTGGGCGCGGGCGACGTCTATCACGGCGCGTTCGCACTGGCGCTGGGCGAAGGGCAGAACGAGGAGCAGGCCCGGCGCTTCTCGTCTGCCGCAGCCGCTCTCAAATGCATGAAATTTGGCGGGATTGTCGGGGCGCCGACCCGCGCCGAACTCGAGGCGTTTCTCGCAAAAGCCTGACCGGCCCTTGATTTGAAAGATTTTCCTCTATAGAGCCTCTTTTGGCTCTGTCTTTGGAAAATTGTTATTTATTTCAGCTGGAAACAGCATGGATAATATCGACAAGAAAATTCTGGCCACCTTGCAGGAAGACGCCTCCCTGTCGGTCGCCGAAGTCGGCCAGCGCGTTGGCCTGTCATCGACGCCGTGCTGGAAGCGCATCCAGAAGCTCGAAGCCGAAGGCGTCATCATGCGCCGGGTGGCGCTGGTCGACCCGGACAAGATTGGGCTTGGGCTGTCGGTCTTTGTGTCGATCGAAACCGGGGATCATTCGCAGGATTGGCTCGACCGCTTTGCCGGCCTTGTCAGCGCGATGCCCGAGGTGATGGAATTTCACCGGATGGCAGGAGACGTCGATTACATGCTGCGCGTCGTCGTTGCCGACATGCAATCCTATGACGGTTTCTACAAGCGGCTCATCGCCGCCGTGCCGCTGAAAAACGTCACGTCGCGCTTCGCGATGGAAAAGATCAAATCGACGACGATGCTGCCGATCCCGTAGAGCAGGTATCCAGCGAGAACAGATCAGCTCGTGGTGCGCGAGATCGTGTCGGACAGGCGCGGCCGCATGTAAATCTGATCCTTCAGATTCAACGAACCGCTGATGACATATCCGACGACCGGCGTGTAGGTGAAACTCGTCTCACCCCAGACCAGCGATGAATTCGCGATGAGCAAAGCCGACGGTAGCGTCACGGTCGAGCCTTTGGTGCGCGCCGTTCCGTTCAGCGAGTCGCTCCAGGTGATCGTCGCCTTGCTGTTTCCGTCAATCGTGATGAGCGAGACCGTCACCTTCGCCTTGCTGACATCGTAAGGCGTCATCACCGAGGACGCAGCGGCAAGTACGTTGGTCATGGCGGCATTGTTGATGGTGGAAACCTGCGACGCCAGATCGGCGACCGCACGCGCGGTCATCGTCACCTTGCGATCCGCCGCAATGCCTTGCGAAACCTCGACGCTGCCGAGATAGAGCGTCACCATCAGCGGCAACAGCATCGCAAACTCGATAGCCGACACGCCGCGCTCGTCCGTCGCTAGACGGCGAACACTGTTCGGAATGAACTTTTCAATCATGCGGCGCATGGCGGGGCTCACTGGTAAGGCTCGTTGCGGAATGCGGCCGAGGCGACGATCAGCCGCTTGTTGCCGGAAAGGTCGCCAATGTTCAGGCCGAGCAGGGAGACGTAGACCGGCCACTGGTAATAAAGGCGCACGACGACGATATCGCCCGGTCCGCCCGGCGAATAAGTGAAGCTCGCCGTGTTCAGCGTGCCATCGGACTTGATCGGCTTGGCCATGCTGACACTGGCGAACGACGAATAGGTTTTCACGTCGACCGAAATGCCGCTCGAGCAATTAAACAGGCCGTAGATCTTCGCGCAGACCTGATCCTTGAATTGCTGCTGCGTGTAGCCGGCGGTTTGTGCCTGCCCGGTCATGATCAGGCGCGATGTATCGGAGACTGCGGTTTCGAGCGCCTGTCCGGCGAAGAACACCACCGCTGTTTCAATGATTGCGAACACGAGCGCGAGGAAGGGCGCGGCAACCAGGCCGAATTCGATAGCGACCGCACCGTCATTCTTTCGCGCAAATCGCTGCGCGCAACGGCGCAATACCCCGAACTTCAACGCGCCCTGCGCGCGGCGTGCGATTGATTTGCGGTCAAATCCAAACATGGTCCATCACCCGTATCCGCAGGCGGAGAGTGCCGCTGCAGGGTTGAGCAATAGCAAAGAGCCGTTGTTTAATTGTTGCAGTAATCGCCCACACCTGAGGCGCATTCGTTCACCAAACGCTAACCATCGCGGACGCGAGAAGCGAACTCGGTAGAGGCCGGGCTATTTCTTGTCGTCCCCGGTCTGACCCTGAGCCAGCCCGGCACGGGTCACGCTTTGAGTGAGCGTGCTGTCGAAATAAGCCGGCCCGTCGCCAGGGGTGATACGCGGCTGGCATTTCGGCGCGCAATCGTACGATTCCCGCGTCACGCCACGATAAACTGTCACGAGATTGCCGCCGGGACCTCTCACATGAATGGTCTTTTCCGCGAGAACCGCGCCCGAGCGATCGAGCGCCATCATGTTGGTGACACCGTAACCCTTGCCGGTCACCACCACGAGGCTGCCAGGCTGAAGAGTGACGTCGGCGATGAGCGGATTTCCGATCACGAGCGTCGAGACGCGATCCGGCAGCTTCATGATCGTAGCCTGATCGAGCACAACCGAGACAGTGTCATCGTCACCCGGCGCGTCCGCGCTTGCGGGAACAAAAAGCATCGCCGCGAATATAAGGATTGATGGAAGGGAAGACGCGCAACGCTTGAGCACGCTGGTCATCGGTACGCTCCGAACTCAACTCACCGGATCCGACGCAGACAATCGCGCCGCCGAGTTCGACTTCACTGGAAATAGGTGAATCAATTGCAAATCACGCAAGCCCATTATCCGGATATGCAATCGGTCTGCCGATACGCGCGTTCGAAAAACACCGAAAAACTTGAGCGTTTTGTACGTTTTCGATCGCGAGTTCTCGTGGCAATCCAATGTTAACCACGCCACACATTGCCGCGCTTTGGCAGAATTTCTGCGGCCGGATTAACTTGGCCGCAATCGTGCATTGGTACGGTCGTTCATGACTTGGCCAGCCGTGACAAGCGGCAACCTGAGTCAGCTCAGACAGCCACGTGTGGATCATGGAGCCTAAAATGAAGAACCTCGTTACGCGCTTTGTGTCGGATGAATCCGGCGCGACCGCCATCGAATACGGTCTCATCGCTGCCGGCATCTCGGTCGCGATCATTGCCGTCGTGCAGGGCCTCGGCTCGAAGTTGAGCTCGACCTTCACTTCGGTGAAGAGCGCGCTGAACTAATCAGCCTCGCGAAGACTAAGAAAAGGCTCCGGCTCACGCCGGAGCCTTTTGCTTTTGTGCTGGCCCGAATGTGATGCAGAGAAAAAAGTTCCTTTTCGATAAAATTTGAAAGGTTGCCGTCAGCATTCTTACTGATGGAACTTCTATAACGCGCTGGTCTGTTGGAACTGAAACGGAGGACCAACGTGTTTTGCATTAAACGATTTCTCCAAGACCAATCCGGCGCGACCGCGATCGAATACGGCCTCATCGCCGCGGGTATTTCGGTTGCAATCATTGCTGTCGTGCAGGGACTGGGTTCGAAACTCGATTCGACCTTCACCTCTGTGAAAAGCGCGCTGAACTGATGCTGTCCGGTCAAATGCCGCATCCGGGGACAACCCCGCGGATGCGGCGTTTGCCGATAAGGGTTCGGCAAGCAATCTCCGGTTAGTCTCTATTCCTTCTCAAAGCTGCGGACGGAATTGAATGGCTATCGCTTTGACCGACGCAATCCGGCTCTTGCTGTTTCCGGCGATGATGGCGTTCGCTGCGTCGAGCGACCTCTTGACCATGACAATATCGAACCGCGTATCGCTGCTGCTGGTGGCGGGCTTCCTTGTCATGGCGGCCGTGATCGGAATGCCGTTCGCCGACATGTTGTCCCATTTTGGGGCAGGCGCTTTGGTCCTTGCGATCACATTCACATTCTTCGCACGAGGCTGGATCGGCGGCGGCGACGCCAAGCTCGCGGCCGCGACCGCGTTGTGGCTCGGCTTCGACTTCCTCTTCAATTACGCGCTGTACGCGTCCCTGTTCGGCGGCGTACTTACATTTCTCATTATCCGCTTCAGGCTGATGCCGCTTCCGCACGCCTTGGAAAAGCAGGCATGGCTCGTCCGGCTGCACCGCATGGACGCCGGCGTGCCTTATGGCATTGCGCTCGCGGCAGCGGCGCTGCTCGTCTATCCCGAAACGCCATGGATGAAGCTTCTCGGCTGAGTGCCGCTTTCGGCCTCGCCTGAAAACGCTGGCGCGAGCCGGCGCACGGCGTCAATTCGATATTAACTCAAGTTGGATACGCCTCATTAACCACGAATTGACCTTTCGATGGTCAGATCGGGTCCTGACGCCCCGTACCGGCGTCGAGTCTTGTGGGAAGTGAGCGTATGAAAGCCGCGCGTCTCGTTGTGCTTGGAGTGGCCGTTGCCGCAGGTGGCCTTGCCGCCGTGCTGGCTAGTGGCGGGGAAGAAAAGAAACCCGAAGCCGTTCAGCCCACCGTCAATATCGAAACCGTCGACGTGTTGATCGCCAAGGGCGACATCAACACCGGGCAGGCTGTTTCGGCGCAGGACCTGCAATGGCAGGCGTGGCCTGCCGCGACCACAAGTCCTATTTTCATCAAGAAGAAAGATCGCCCGGATGCGATGGAAGCATTGTCGGGCTCGATCTCGCGCGTTGCGTTCTTTGCCGGCGAGCCGATCCGCGAGGAAAAGCTGATCAAGGCGAACGGCTCCGGCTATCTCGCTGCGATCCTGCCTTCGGGCATGCGCGCGATCTGCACCGAAATTTCGCCGGAAACCGGCGCAGGCGGCTTCATTCTTCCTGGTGATCGCGTCGACGTTATCGTCACTATCCGTAAGGACAAGGACGACAAGAAGAAGAGCAAGGACGAAGAGGCCGCGACAAGCGAGACCGTGTTGAACAACGTGCGCGTTCTGGCCATCGACCAAACGGTCGAAGAAAAGAATGGCCAGAAGGTCGTGGTCGGCAAGACCGCAACGCTCGAACTCACCCAGCGCCAGGCGGAAACGCTCGTGCTGTCGCGACAGCTTGGCTCGCTATCACTTGCCCTGCGCAGCATCGTCGACGCTGCCGGCGACAAGCGCACACCTGTGGACGAACCCAAGCGCACCGGCGTCAACACCGTGCGGTTTGGTGTCTCCACGATGTCGAACCCGAAATAACGCGATGACGACGCTGCCGACGAAAGGAAATTACATGGCGAGAAGGACGATGATCCGGGCCACGTCGCTTGCGGCACTGCTCGTGTTCGCAGCGAGTGACGGCGTCAATCTCGCCGATGCCGCCGAACGGAGCCGCGCCGTCTCGCGCGCGCCGATCGCCGCGCCGAGTGCACCTGTCATCGAAGTCGCAGCCAGCGAGGCAACTTCGCGTTTCGTTTCACTTGGTATCGGCAAATCCGTGGTGATCGACCTGCCTCGCGACATCAAGGACGTACTGGTCGCCGATCCGACCACCGCGAACGCTGTCGTGCGCTCGGCCCGCCGTGCCTACATCATCGGCGTCAAGGTCGGCCAGACCAACGTTTTCTTCTTCGATGCCGAAGGCAAGCAGGTCGGCGGCTTCGACATCGCGGTTACGCGCGACCTCAACGGCATCCGCGCCGCAATCAAGCAGATTCTTCCCGACGCTGATATTCGCGTCGAGGGTGTCGGCGACGGCGTTGTGCTGACCGGTTCGGTCGCCAATCAAAGCGAGGCGCAACAGGCAAACGACATCGCCGCGCGTCTTGTCGGCGATTCCTCGCGTGTGGTGAACTCAGTGACGACGCGCGGCCGCGATCAGGTGATGATCAAGGTCACGGTCGCGGAAGTGCAGCGCGACGTCATCAAGCAGTTGGGTATCGACGTTTCCGGCAGCCTCGGTTACGGCACGGCGGTCGTCGATTTCAACACCAGCAATCCGTTCGCTGCGTTCGGCCAGCCGTTGAGCGCCAACGGCTCGGTCGCGGGATCGTTCAAGAACATCACCGCGACCATGCGCGCGATGGACCGGGCCGGCGTAATCCGCACTCTTGCCGAACCGAGCCTCACCGCAATTTCCGGTGAATCGGCAACCTTCATCGCCGGCGGCGAATTTCCTGTCCCGAACGGACTGAGCTGCGACACGACCAAATCGCCTCCCGTTTGCCAACAGCAGATCGACTTCAAGAAATTCGGCATCGGCCTGACGTTCTCGCCCGTGGTCCTTTCGGAAGGCCGCATCAGCATGAAGATCATGACCGAGGCTTCGGATCTGTCTCAGGACAACGCCATCACCGTCGGCGTGCCGGGAACGAACCAGTCGCTGACCATCCCCTCGATCCGCA
>CAMBBO010000043.1 GCA_945862935.1 Pseudorhodoplanes sinuspersici
GACGATCCGAATGACCCTTTCGGTTCGTTGTAACAATGCACAAACATCAACTCTCTGCTTTCAATGCATTCGTCGCCGTCGCCGAACATCGCAATTTCACGCGCGCAGCGACGCAACTCGGCATCTCGACCGGCTCCTTGAGCGAGACCATTCGCGCGCTCGAGGACAAACTCGGCGTGCGCCTGCTCAACAGGACGACGCGCAGCGTTGCCGCGACTGAAGCAGGCGAACGTCTGCTGGAACGCCTACGGCCGCTTCTTTCGGAATTCACCGCGGCCCTCGATGCGGTGAATGAATACCGCTCACGCCCCGGCGGAAGCCTTCGCATCATCGTGCCGCCGATTGTCGCGGATTCGGTGATCGGCCCGCTGGTGTCGCGCTTTCTTGCCGAGTATCCCGAAATCAAGCTGGAAATCGTGGTGTCGAACAAGCTCACCGACATCGTGGCGGAGCGCTTCGATGCGGGCGTGCGGCTCGGACAAAGACTCGAGCACGACATGATCGCAATACGGATCAGTGAAAATCTGCAGCACGTCGTTGCGGCATCGCCGGACTATCTATCGGAACATGCAGCGCCGGAATCGCCGCAAGACCTGTTGAAACATGCCTGCGTCCGCTACCGCTTCGCGAGCGGAGCGTTCCTGCCTTGGAAATTCAAAATCGAAGGTCGCACCATCGAACTCGCGGTCGGAGGTCCATTGGTTGTGAACGAACCATCCTTCGCGGTCGCAGCAGCCATGAGCGGCGTTGGCGTGTTCTACGGACCAATCGAGCGATTACGCACGCCGATAGCACAAGGCGCGCTCGTGCCGCTCTTGCAGGAATTCATGCCGGAGCCGTCGGATGGATTTTATCTGTTCTATCCGAGCCGCAGGCAAAACCCCGCGCCGCTGCAGGCGCTGATCGAATTCATGAAGCGCAATTCCGGCAAGAACGGAATCAGCGGCACCGCACGTATCCGTGCGGTGAAGTGATCTTGCTGCAAGGGAATTGTGGCTCCCTCTCCCATCGGGAGAGGTGAGCTACTCTGTGTTTGCCGAAAACCTTAAGCCCGCGCGGCGTCGCGGATGCGCATGATACCGATGGAGTCGAGTTCGACCTGTTCGGCTGCATTCTGTTCGGCGCGTTCGCGCATCTGGTCGCGCTCGTCGAGCAACTCGACCTTCTTCAGTTCCTCGAACGCTTCGCCGAGTTCGGCCTGTGCGTCGCTGAGCTGGATGTTCAGATCGTTGACCGAACGCTTCAGGTTCTCGCGGCGAACGCCCGCGGCCTTGGCATAAGTCGGATAGGCGAAATGTGAAGGATCTTGGATGCCGGCACGATCCTGCTCGGTCTTAATCTCGCGATCGAGTTCGACGCCCATGCGCTCGAACTCGGCCATCATGGCCTCGATCTGAGCAACGCGGCGACGTTTCTCGTCGACCTGGAATTTCCGCAAGCGGATCAGCGTTTCACGCGACTTCATCGACTCATACTCCCCCGAAGCCCAAATCCACGGCCGCCATACACGCACTGAAAAAGTGCCGGCGGGCGCGCGCCTTTAAACAAAGCGAGGTCGGAGTGTCGGCCAATAACGTTATTTTTCTGTTGCCGCCGCGGGCGCGGCGAGGATTTGCTCAAGCTGCTGATAACCTTGAGGAATCGTAGAAGCCTCGTCCTTGGCCTGTCCGAGGAAGGCCTCCAACGGCCTATGCAAACGGATCGCCTCGTCGACATCGGGGCTGGAACCGGGACGATAGGCTCCCAGCCGGATCAGTTCTTCCATGTCGGCGTAGGTCGCCATCACCTGCCGGGCGCGCGTCAGCACGCCGAGGTAATTGGGGTCGGCTGCGCGCGGCATTGTTCGCGAGACGGATTTCAGAATGTTGATCGCCGGATATCGGCCGCGCTCGGCAATGGAGCGCTGCATGACGATATGTCCATCGAGGATCGAACGCACCGCATCCGAGATCGGCTCGTTGTGGTCGTCGCCATCGACCAGCACCGTGAAGATGCCAGTGATCGTCCCCTGCCCGGCTGCTCCCGGACCTGCACGCTCCAGAAGGCGCGGCAATTCGTTGAATACCGTCGGGGTGTAACCCTTGGCGGTAGGTGGTTCACCGGCCGACAAGCCAATCTCGCGCTGGGCCATCGCAAAGCGCGTGACCGAATCCATCAGCACCAGCACGTCCTTGGCCTCGTCGCGGAAATACTCGGCAATCGCGAGCGTCAGGTAACCCGCCTGCCGGCGCATTAGCGCAGGCTCGTCGGAGGTCGAAACGACAACGACCGAGCGCGCGAGGCCAGCTTCGCCAAGATCGTCCTGCAAAAACTCCTGCACCTCGCGGCCGCGCTCGCCGACTAGGCCAATGACCGACACAGCCGCATCGACGTTGCGCGCCAGCATCGACAGCATCGACAGCAAGACCGACTTGCCGACGCCGGATCCTGCGAAAATGCCGAGCCGCTGCCCGCGGCAGCAGGTGGTGAATGTATTGAGAGCGCGTACCCCAAGATCGAGAGCAGCACCCACGCGCTGGCGCGAATGCGCCGGCGGCGGCGTATTGCGGAAGGGATAAGGAGCCGGTCCCTGCGGCAGCGGACCTTTCCCGTCGATCGGCTCACCCATCGCGTTCACGACGCGCCCGAGCCAACCGATAGAGGGGCGCACATTCGCCCCAGCCACCGAAACGACCGCACGACAGCCGCGCCGCACGCCTTCCAGCGCGCCAAACGGCATCAGCAGCGCGTGAGGCCCGTCAAATCCGACCACTTCGCAGGGGATTGGCTTGCCCGCCCCGCCTTCGATGGTCACCCGCGCTCCAACCGACATCGCGTGGATCGGCCCCGCGGCCTCGATCATCAGCCCGCGCACGCCGGTAACGCGGCCATAAATCTCGGCGGCATCGAGGTCCGCGATCTGCTCGGCAAGCGCCTTCACGATTCGCCCCTAAAAATCCCTTCCACAACGTTCACGAATCCTGCGCCCGTTAACGTCGTGTTTACCCGCATCGTTAATCATTGCGTCACCGTCCGTACGACTTCACGGCAATGTCTCGGCAGCCAGACTGGACGGTGGCGGCCTGAGATGGGTGAGTCGGTTAGACCCGACTCTTAATCTGGGTCATGAAGCGGCAACTGGCTAAAAAACCTCGTAACGGCAACATTTTACGGCGATTCGCTAAATTTCGCCTAGGGAATGCTTGCAGGACGGAATCAGGTTTTGTTAACCATACGCCGTTAGTGTCCCGAATCGTATCGTTGCAAGGCGTTTACGAGGGCCGCCCCTATGGCGCGCCGACCTTAAGCCCGTAGCGGCGAGGAAGGGGACTGGCATGCGCGTTTTGCTGATTGAGGATGATAGCGCGACCGCGCAGTCGATTGAGCTCATGCTCAAATCGGAGAGCTTCAACGTCTACACCACCGATCTCGGTGAGGAAGGCGTCGATCTTGGAAAGCTCTACGATTACGACATCATTCTTCTGGATTTGAATTTGCCCGACATGTCGGGTTTCGAGGTTCTGAAGTCCCTTCGCGTCTCGAAAGTGAAGACGCCGATCCTCATCCTCTCCGGCCTCGCCGGGATCGAGGACAAGGTTCGCGGTCTTGGCTTTGGCGCCGACGACTACATGACCAAGCCGTTCCACAAGGACGAACTGGTAGCGCGCATCCACGCGATCGTGCGCCGCTCGAAGGGTCATGCGCAGTCGGTCATCAACACCGGCGATCTCGTCGTCAATCTCGACCAGAAGACGGTCGAAGTGAACGGCGCGCGGGTCCACCTGACCGGCAAGGAATATCAGATGCTGGAGCTGCTTTCGCTCCGCAAGGGCACGACGCTCACCAAGGAGATGTTCCTCAATCATCTCTATGGCGGCATGGACGAGCCCGAACTCAAGATCATCGACGTGTTCATCTGCAAGCTGCGCAAGAAGCTTGCGAACGCTTCCTCCGGCAAGAACTACATCGAAACGGTGTGGGGCCGCGGCTACGTGCTGCGCGAGCCGAGCGAAGTCGAAGAGAGAATTCCGGCCTAGTTTTCTCCAGAGCACACCAAAAACTGAAAACCCCGGTCGCAGGACAGGGGTTTTTGTTTATTGGCTATCTCTCAGGCGCGCCCTTACAATCGATCAAATCAGTGCCACCTGTTCTGAGGCGCTGCGCGGCGACGCAATATCGGCCTACCCCTGCAACCAAAAAGACTTTCAACCACCAGATCGGATCAGACATGGACGCGCTCATCACACGGCAGATCAAGAAGGATGAGGCCGATTGGCTTGGTATCAAGGTTGGGTGGTACGGAACTAAAGTCAGCGGCACACTCATGACCGAGCATTTCGCGACCAGCGAAGAATGCGAAAAGGCCATCAAGACACTTGCCAAGAATGCGGCAGCAGCGTCGCCCACGGCCTGACCTTCAACGGAGATAATCATGAAAAGCCCTAAGCCTGCCGCGCCGCGCGCCGACGCGATGCCGACCGAAGGTTTCGCCATCGCCGTCGATGGGAAGCTCAAGTTGTCCTATCCAACTTCCGAAGCCGCGTTCCTTGCGGGCCTGGAAATCAAGCGGAAATTTCCTGTGGTCCAAGTGAGCGTGTACGACGCGACGACGAAAGAGCGCACGCTGGTGGAAGCGCCGGCGCCCGCGGCGGAAACGTAAATTTGCGCGAGCCGGGCGAGAGAATTCCGGCCTAATTCGCTACGAGCGCCCAAACTGAAAAACCCCGGTCGCGAGACCGGGGTTTTTGTTTGTACCACATGTACGGCGCGTTGTTTTTGCGCGCATAAAGACGATTTACGATTCGCTAACCATATTCACGCAACGGGAACTATTTCAGTTTCCAGCACGGCCCGGATCACTCCGCTTAATCGTCCATTCACGCGCAAAATTTAGATTGTCCCGGCGGTGGGCGAAGCCCACACCGCTGGGGCCAAGAACTGGCGATGTTTCACAAATACAAATGGGCTGCGGCCTTATTGGGCGTCCTGCTCACGGCCGCGCCGATCTATTGGCTGACGTCCTGGCTTGAAAAGCAGGGCGAAGCCGAAGCCACGATTACCGCGCGCTGGTCGGTTGCGGCCATGGATGTCGCGATCGGCGACGCCGCCGCGACGATCCGCGAGATCGCCGCGCGCCGGACTGCGACCTGCGATGCGCCGTATGTCAATGAGCTTCGCCAGAGAGTTTTCAGGTCGCACTACCTGAAAGAGATCGCAATCGTCGACGCCAAGGGGCAGACGGTCTGCACCGATCTCGGCAATACGTTTTCCGTCCGCGATGTCCTCGTGTCGAGTGCCACGCCGCAACCTGGATTGATGCTGGACGCCGTTCGCACCGATACCGATGAGCAATTCCTGCGCGTGCGCCTTGTCGGCTCGCGCGGCCAACCCTCCATTGCAGCCTTGCTGCGCGCTGACGCAATGCTTCCGCGTCTCACGTCCGATGGAGAGCGCTTTTCCGGATATGTCCGTATTGCTCTCGTGGACGGGACCGTCATCGCCGCAATCGGTGACGAGAACGAGAAAGCCGTTTTGCGCGAAGAAGGCGTCGTCAGTGTCGTCCAATCCGAAAGTTACGGTCCGTCTGTCACCGTCGCCATGCGACGCAATGGCGTCATTGCCAATTACAATGATCTGCGGCGCATCGGCATGGTGCTGACCGGACTAATCGCGATCGTTATTCTCGCCGGCGCGCTCATCGTGCCGTGGCGGCAGACACAAACGATCACTTCGGAGATCGAGCGTGCCGTCTTGGCCGGCGAGTTCATTCCCTACTACCAGCCGATCTTCGACATCAGGACCGGGAAGCTTCTCGGCGCCGAAGTGCTCGTGCGCTGGCGCAAGCCCGACGGCAAGCTCGTATCCCCCGGCGAATTCATTCCGCTTGTGGAATCGAGCAGCATCATTATCGACATCACGCGCTCGCTGATGCGCAAGGTCTGCTCCGATATAGGAACGACCATCGAAGCACGGCCCGACCTCTACATCTCGTTCAACGTCGCGCCGCGTCACTTGAAAGACAGCGCTATCCTGAACGATGTCGGTGCGATCTTCGAAGGCTCGCGCATCCGCCTGTCGCAGGTCGTTCTGGAAATCACCGAACGGCACGAACTGGAAAACCTCACCGCCGCGCGGCGCGCGATTGCGGCATTGCAGGCGCTCGGCTGCCGCACTGCGCTCGACGACGTCGGCACCGGCGATAGCGGCTTCTCTTACATCCTCAAGCTTGGCGTCGACATCATCAAGATCGACCGGCTGTTCGTCGAAGCGATCAAGACCGACCCGCAAGCGCAAGCAATTGTCGCGACCTTCGTGGATCTCGCGCGCAATCTGCGCATGAAGATCATCGCCGAAGGAATCGAGAAGGCGGAGCAGATCGAATATCTGCGCCAGATGGGGATCGTCGCGGCGCAGGGATTCTTCTTCGCGCCGCCCCTCCCCGCGCATCTCTTTATTCAGCTCACCGAAACGCTCGTCACGCGTTCGTCGAAGGAAGAAGATGTCGCGGCGCCGGTCAAAGGCTACGTCGCCGCGATCGACCAGATCGCAGCGGCCTGAGCGGCGCCCGGCGGAAAGCCGGCCGAACCGCCCGCCTTGAACACCAAGCCTTGAATTCTAGGTATTGAAGAACTTGCGCTTCTGGGATTGCGCCGCCTTCACGCGCTGGTGATTGTGATAATCCAGCATCTGGCGTGCCGTACCCACGTTGAGGCGCGCGAATGTCGACATCGCCATATCGAAGTCATGCGGGGACATGCCGCGGCCGAAGGTATGCATCCGCAGCACTTGTTTTGCAGTATCCCACGAGAAGCCAGCAAGCTTCACGAGAATCAGCAGGACATCGTGCGTCGACGTGCTCATCGCGTGTTCGACGGTGCCGATATCCACATCGGACAATGTCGAGAGGGTGACGACCGTTTCTTCGGTTTTTCCCTCGCGCGCGAATTCGACCAGGCGCGCTTCGTCGAGCTTGCCGGCGCGCCGCAGCGTCTCAATCGCAGCGCGCGCGGCCGTGTAATCGACTTTGGTGGTGCGTATCTCGCCACGAATGCTGGATTCGGCCTGCTCGACGGCCTTGAGCACGGCGCTGGCGGCAGCAGGGTTTTGCGCCTTCAGGCGTTCGCGAACGGCCTCCGATGCGCGGTCGAGCAGAGCCAGCATATGCTGGCGCGGCACATCGGCCCGCGATGTGAGGAGCTTCGTGAGGGATTCGTCTTCGGCCGAGCGCCGCACAAGAAGGTTGAACCCGAGATAAGAGAAATTAGCGCCTGCGTTTTCCGCAACGCCTTGAACCACGTCGCGATCCCCGCGCGTCACCAGCACATCGGTCACCGTCTCGCTGAGCGACTTGCGCTTCGAAATCGCGAGCAGATGTTCCTGGCTCTTGGTGCTTGCATTGGTGACCAGGTCCGCATCCCGCAGCGTCTCGGCGGACAAAGCGGGTCGTGCGACCTCGATATTGTCGTCGAAGGCCAGTGTGCGAAGCGCGCCCGCCGGTCCGTTGGGCAGCGGCGCAAGCCGCCGCGCCAATTCGGCCCGCGCGGAGGATTCCACGGCCATGATGAGCTTGGTCAGAAGCTCGTCGAAAAGGTTGATCTGTTCGGGCGAATAGCCATCGGAGCCTGCGACAAACAAGTCCGTCATGCGCGACAGCATCTCGGCGCGGTCGGATTCCGAGCCGGCCGGGAGAGCACGTTCAAGTTCGTCGAGCAGCGATCGATCCGCCATTCCCGATTTTTGACCGGAATTTATTAATATTTTGAGGACCTTATTGAAGCGAGCCAGCCCTGTGTCGCCCTGTGCGATATACGGTTTACGCCTGTATAATCCGAAGCGTCATGACAGCGAAGGAGAGTCTGACGCGAGCAGGATACGCTGGCAGCGTCAGAACTTGACGTTGGCAAACACGCGCATGCTCGCGCCCGGCATCAGCACTTCGTCCTTGGAATAGGAGGTCGAGTTACGCATGTCGTCGTTGAGCAGATTGTCGCCGAACACACCGACGGTGTATTCCTTGATGCCGGACGGATCGCTCTTCAACTTTCGGGTATAACTTAGCTCCGCGCGCAGCCGGTTATATCCGGCTGTTGTCGTTTCTCCGATTGCCGCGATGTCGTTTTGCGGGAATGCATGAAGCAGGTTGACGCGCGCCAGCCAGTTCGCATCGCGATAGAACAAACCGCCACCCAGCCGCATTGGCGGGATGCGGGGCACGTTCGTGCCGTCGGTGAAAGTTGCACGCACGATATCGAATTGATTTTCGATGCCGAACATACCCATCCAGAGCGGGGCCACATCGAGTTGCGACTGGAATTCCCCGCCACGGAAAGTCGCGTCGCGCTGCGAATAAATCGCCTCGTTCAGTTCCGCTCCGGCAGGACTGGTGCAGTCCCCCATCTCGTCGCATGTGTTGCCGGTTAGCGCGCGATAAATGAAACCCTTGAACTTCGTGTAATAGACGGTCGCCTCGAACCGGAACGGCCCGACCGCGCGGCGCAATCCAGCCTCGAAGGACTGCGCGGCCTCGATCGTCAGATTGGCATTTCCCTTGTCAAAGGTGACAGTCGCGTCGTGGCCACCGCCGGAAAACAATTCGGCGGGCTTCGGGGCGCGCTCGACATATTGCGCGGTCAAGCTTGCCACGAGGCCGAAAGGAAGATTCTGGATCAGTCCGCCGCTTGCGCTTTTTGGCGCGTAGGAGAGCGACGCGGGTGCCGAATCCATGACACCGGGCGTCGGGAACGTGCGCGCCGTTCCTGACAGGTCCACCTGCTCGACCCGGCCCGCGATCTGCATTTTGGTTTCGGGACTGAAGGCGAATTCGTTGAAGGCGTAGCCAGCGACGCGGTGATTGGAATTCGGGTCGAACAGGCCCGCACCGCCCGGGCTTGGCGCGTTCAATTCCTGATGACCGCCCTGCACTCCGAGCGCTGTCGTGAGTTTTGCAAACCTCAAATCGAACGGCGCGAGCTGAAACTCGACCCGGCCCTCCTGCTCTTTATTGGTGAATATCTGCTGCACCCCGTCGGATGCCGGATCAAGCGGATCGCTCAACCCGATTTCATTGTGCTTGTAATCGGTCGCGCCGCCCCAGAAACGGATCGCGTCGATCGCGGAATTCGGCCCGCGCCATTCGCCTTTGGTCAGCACTTTCGTCTGCTTTGCGTCAATGCGCGTGTTGTGATTTTCCCCGTCGCTGCCGGGAATTCCATACAGCGCGTTGTTCTGGATCACCGCTGCGCCGAAATATCCATCGTTGAAAATATACGAACCGCCGAGGGACCCACCCTCCCCGCGGAAGGACGAATTGGGCTGCCGCCCTTTGAAGGCCCCAGGCTGGGTCGCACGCGGCGCATCCGTGGGAGCCGGCACATTGAGATACGGATAGCCGGGCACAGAATAATCCTGCGTCTTGCGTCCGAAAATGTCGGCGTGAAATGCGACATTGCCTCCGCCCGCATCGAACAGGGCTGCGCCATCCGCTCCGGTGTCGGCGCTGGAAAATGCACTCCGCAATTCTGCGTTGGCGCAACCGCGCTCGCGTTGTGCCTTCTCGCAAGGCAAAGCCGTTGGAATACGATTGTTGGTCGCCTCGACCACGCCGCCGATCGCCTGCGATCCGAAACGCAGCGTTGCCGGACCGCGGATGACTTCGACCTGCTCGCTGGTCAATGGATCGACGGGCACGAAATGATCTTCGCCGAGATCGGACGCGCCGTTCGCGCCGATGCCATTCTCCTGGATGCGCACGCGATTGACGTCGAGGCCGCGGATGATCGGGCGGCTCGACGCGCCGGGCGCGAAGCTCGATCCGGTAATTCCGGGCTTGGAAAACAGAAGATCGCCCAGCGTCGGCGCATTTGTACGGCGCAATTCCTCGCCGGTTACGACGGTGACAGTCGCGAACTGATCGGTCACGATCGGCAGGGTCGCGAGCCATGACGGCGCGACCGCGGGGTCTGGCACATCGGCCGGTCGCGCGACGCCAATTGGACTCGGCGCGGTGACCGTGATCCCCGGGAGTTGAACCTGCGCCCGCGCGCCGATTGTGCTGGCAGCCACCAAACCAAGAACCGCCGCCGCTCCCCCACGCCGAAACTTCATCTCACGCCCCCCGTTTCCATTTATGGAATATTATAACATATCATTGAGTGGCAA
Organism: Pseudorhodoplanes sinuspersici; assembly: GCA_945862935.1. GTDB lineage: Bacteria > Pseudomonadota > Alphaproteobacteria > Rhizobiales > Xanthobacteraceae > Pseudorhodoplanes > Pseudorhodoplanes sinuspersici_A. The sequence continues at coordinate 10,138 of CAMBBO010000043.1, forward strand.
TGGGTTCGGTGAAAAAGGAAACGAGGCTGTTGACGAGATTCAATGATGTGCTTATATTCCTATCTATCCTCTCCATCCAAAGGGCGTTCTCATGAGACGTCGTGACAGCGGGAGAGGATGCGGCGCCTGCGGGCGGGGGTTCGTAACCCTCGCACTCGGGCGGCGCCGGGGCACCGCCCGGGGGCACTAGGGCCTCCTGCGAGGAGCTCGCTGACGATCCGGGACAGGTCCCGGACGAAAGCGCGGCCCGGCGTCGTACGGAAAACGCCGCGACGATGCGCCGAGAGGCGTGCGCGCCTGGCTCTTGTTTGCGCGAATTGCGTGAACTTGAGCGCACCGGGCGCGCGCCGCGCTTGAAGAAGCGCGGACGTTGAACTGCGCCTGTCGGCGCATCGTCCCCTTTGCTTGGGGAAAAAAGGCGCACCCGGCGCCTTTCAAAAAATACGGGTAATCGCGCGCGCCTTACGCCACGCTGCGCGAGGGAAATTTCACGACGTTGGCAACGCTTTTGTTCGGCGCGTAAAGCCCACGGCGATCGGGAACCGATTTGAACAAGTCGGTCAGGCCGATTACGGTTTCAGCGGCACCGAGCGAGAGATAGCCATCATGCGTGACGATGTTGCCAATGCGCGAGAGAACATCCGCCTTGGTTGGCTGATCGAAATAGATCAGCACGTTACGGCAATAGACGATGTCGAAGCTGCCGAGATTTGAAAAGTCGCGCAGCAGATTGAGCGGGCGATATTGCACCATCGCGCGAATGTCCGGCGTGATCTGCCACATCTCGCCGATCTTGGTGAAATACTTGACGAGATACTGGATCGGCAGCCCGCGCTGCACTTCGAACTGGCTGTAGATGCCCGATTTCGCTTTCTCAAGGATTTCGGTGGAGATGTCGGTCGCCAGAATGTCGATACGGTAGCCTTCGACCTCCCGCGCCATTTCCTTCAGCGTCATCGCAAGCGAATAAGGCTCCTGGCCTGCGGATGCGGCCGCGCACCAGATGCGGATGCGCTTGTCGCGCGCGCGCGCAGCCTTCAGCGCCGGCAGCATCACTTCGCGGAAATTCTCGAACGGCGTCTTATCGCGGAAGAAAAAGGATTCGTTCGTCGTCATCGCCTCGACGACTTCAACGGTGAGGCGCTCGGCATCCGGGCCTCTGAGCTTCTGGATGAGCGCGTCAAGCGTGCCAAGACCCGTCTTGCGCGCAAGTGGAGTGAGGCGGCTCTCCACGAGGTATTGCTTCTCGTCGGAAAGGGCGAGGCCGGAGCGCTGCTTCAAAAGTGTGCGAAGAAAATCGTAATCGTGCGGGGTCATTTGCGATCTCCCGCGAAAAGCTGCGTCACCTTGAGCGCGATCCCGTCGATGTCGAGAATTGCCGAGCAGAGGCCCGCTTCCGCAGCTGCTGCCGGCATGCCCCAGACAACACTTGAGGCTTCGTCCTGCGCGATGATCGCGCCACCCGCGGCAACGATATCGGCTGCGCCATCGCGGCCGTCGCTTCCCATGCCGGTGAGGATGGCACCGAGCACCCACGATCCCCAAACCTGCGCGGCCGACGTGAACAATGGATTGACCGACGGTCTGCAATGGTTCACCGGCGCGCCGTCGTCGAGCGTGATGACCGCGTTGCCGTTACGCCGCGCGACGCGCATATGCAGCCCGCCGGGCGCGAGATAGACGCGACCCGCGCGAACGGGTTCGCCATCCTCGGCTTCACGCACCGGACGTCCCGAGGTGCGTGTCAGATGCTCCGCCAGCATTGTCGTGAACGTCGCTGGCATGTGTTGCGTGATCAGGATCGGAGAGCGCTCGCTAACGCCAGTAATCCCGGAGAGAAGCTGCGACAGCGCCTGAGGCCCACCGGTAGACGCTCCGATCACCAGGACTTTTGGCAGGATGCGCGGCCACGCGCGAAGTCGCATGCCCTCGCCCGTGCCTTGCGGCACTGCGGCGGCCCTGACGGGTAGAGCGGAAACTGGTGCCTCGTGAGGCGCAACGATGCGTTCGAACGGCTCGCCGCGGCGCTTCCTGCGTGCCGCGCCCAATTCCCAGATCTTCGCTGTCAGTTCGCGGCGAAAGGCCGCCAGCCCATCGAGTACCCCGGCATCGGGCTTGGCGATGCAATCGAGCGCGCCGAGCGACAGTGCCTTCATCGCAATCTCGGCATTGTGGCGCGTCAGCGAGGACGCGATGATCACCGCAACGTCGGGTGACTTTCCGAGCAGCAGCGGCAGCGCGGAAACACCGTCGAGACCCGGCATCTCGATATCGAGCACAACAACGTCTGGGTCGGCGCCCGCAACCTGGTCGACAGCGTCATGTCCATCGCGGACGGACGCAACGACTGCGAGACCGGGCTCGGATTCGATCCAGTGACGGATGTGACCGCGCACGACGACGGAGTCGTCGACGATCATCACCCGGATCGGTCCGACCACAGATGCGGATGGCTTGGTGCTACGCGCTACGCTCACAAACGGATACTCGACAGCTACGGGAAGGGCGACAGGAAATCAGGCGATCAGATCAGGCCGACTTCCTGCAACTTCGCCTCGACGATGTCCTTGTCGAACGGCTTCATGATGTATTCGTTCGCGCCCGCATGGAGCGCGCGCGCAATATGCGCCACATCGTTTTCCGTCGTGCAGAACACCACCTTCGGACGATCCCCGCCCGGAAGGCGCCGGAGCGCTTTCAGGAATTCATAGCCGTCCATTTTCGGCATATTCCAGTCGAGCAGGATTGCATCAGGCAAAAGCTTCTGGCACGCATTCAGTGCCTGCTCGCCATCTTCGGCTTCCGCGATCTGGAATTGCAGACCTTCAAGAATCCGGCGCGCAACCTTTCGGATCACGCTGGAATCGTCCACCACGAGACACGTCTTCATCACTTCCTCACTTTACTCAACACACCGCGGATCGATCCGCATTTCAGATACAGAGCTCACGCTGCTCGGGCTTCGGGCCTGATATCGAGCAGACGCTGGACATCGAGCACGACGAGCAATTCATTTTCGAGGCGATAGATTCCACAAGCGACACGGCTCAGGCCGCCGTCGAGATTGGCAGGCACCGGTTGCTGATCGGCCGGGTTGAGCTTCAGCACTTCGCCGATCGTATCGATCAGAAGGCCGTAGGATTCGCCTTCGTTCTCGATACCGACTGCCATCGGCTGATCGCCCTTCCCGCGCGGCGCCATTCCAAAGCGGATGCGCATATCGATCACGGTCACGATGCGGCCGCGCAGATTCAGCACGCCTGCGAATTCCTGCGGCGCAGTCGGCACGGGTGTGAGATTGCCGGGCATAAATACGTCCTGTACCTGCGCGATCGGCAACCCAAACAATTGCCCGCCGACGGTCGCGGTGACGTATTCTGCAGTTTCGGTATCGATCTGTTTATGCATGCTCATGATCAGGCGGCCCGATGAATATCGGCCGTTTGCTCCTTCAGCGATGCAATTAGACCCTGACGGTCGAACTTCGCGACGAAATCGTGGACCCCCGCGCGGCGAACCCGCTCGATGATGTCGGTCGACATAGTCGACGACAACGCAATGATCGGCGTCTGCGCGGACAGGGCGTCGTTGCGTACGGTATTTGCAAACTCAACACCGTCCATGTCGGGCATATCGATGTCGGTCACAATCACATCGAAGCGCCGGCCCTTTTTTAACAACGCAAGCGCTTCGGCTGCGCTCGATACCGATGCGACGTCATAGCCAGCCGCGATTAGCACCGGCGTCAGCATATTGCGGAAGAAATCGGAATCGTCGATCAGCAACACGTTCGCCGCCACGCGCTCACCTGCTCCGGTGCTGCGGCGGAACCAGTCTGCGAAAGCAAGCGGCATGAAATGGGCAACATCGACGATCTCGGTTGCCTGTCCCTTGATGACCGATGAACCGATGATGCCAGCGCCACCGCCGACCGACTGAATGTCGAGGTAATCGTCGACGATGTCGACAATCTCATCCACCACCAGCGCCATCGAACGTGCGCCGTCGGAGAACACGAGCAGCGGCTGTGTTCCATCGTCCTTGATGCGGATGTGGTCGTTCATCCTGATCAGCGGCATCAATTGACCGCGGTATTGAACAAGCTCACGGCCATTCGCCATTTCGATCTTGCGGACATCGATTTCTTCGAGCCGCGTCACTAGCGACAATGGAACGGCCTTGGGATGCGGCGATCCTGCCCGGAACACGAGCACCGATGTGCGCGGCAATTCCGGAACAGCAGCCTGAATGTCGGCACCCGCCATGGTCTGCACTGCCGCCGATCCAATCGACTGGGCGAGGCCGTTCGGATCGATGATCATGATGACCGCGCCATCGCCGAGAATGGTGTTACCGGAGAAAACCGGGATATGGCGCAGCCGCGTCGCCATCGGCTTCACCACGATTTCCTCGGTGTGAAACACGCCGTCGACCACAACACCGAATGTACGGCTTCCGATCTGCATCACCACGATGAAGCCGTTTTCCAGCTCGCTGTCGGGACGCGCGTCGATGCGCAACAACTTGCCGAGATGCAGGAGCGGCAGCAGCCGGTTGCGCAGCCGCAGCACAGCCGTATCCTTGATGCGCTCGATACGATGTTCCGACCGGTCCTTCACGCGAACAAGCTCGGTCACGGCGAGCTGCGGAATGGCAAATCGTTCGCCCGCTGCTTCGATGATCAGCGCGGAGATGATCGCAAGCGTCAGCGGGATCTTGATGGTGAAGACCGATCCCTCGCCGGCAATGGACTTCACATCCACCGAGCCGCCTATCTGATCGATATTGGTATGCACCACATCCATGCCAACGCCACGGCCGGATACATTCGTAACCCGTGCGGCGGTCGAGAACCCCGGCGCAAACACAAAGCGATGAATTTGCGCGTCGGTCATGGTCGCAAGTTCGGCTTCGGTCGAAAGACCGTTCGCGACAGCCGTTGCTTTGATGCGCTTGGTATCGAGACCGCGGCCGTCGTCGGCCACCTCGATGATGATTTGACCGCCCTCATGGTAGGCGGTGAGGCGGATCGTGCCCGCGCGCGGCTTGCCGCAAGCGGCGCGCTCGTCCGGCGTTTCAAGACCATGGTCGGCAGAATTGCGGACCATGTGCGTCAACGGATCGCGGATTTGGTCGAGCACCTGACGGTCGAGCTCGGTTTCTGCCCCGTGCATTTCGAGTTCGATCTGCTTGCCAAGCTCGCCCGAAAGATCGCGCACGATGCGCGGGAGCTTCTGCCAGGCATTACCGACCGGCTGCATACGCGTCTTCATGACGCTGTCCTGCAACTCGGCGGTGACATTCGACAGACGCTGCAATGGCGCCTTGAATTCTGAATCCTCGTGGCGGCGCGACATTTCGAGAAGCTGGTTGCGCGTCAGCACCAGTTCCGAAACCATCGTCATCAGACTTTCGAGCGTATCGACGTTGACGCGGATCGAATGATTTCCGTTCTTCGATCCTGTGTCGTCTTCCTTGTCGGATGCGCGGCGGCGCGGTTCGGCCGGCGCCGCCGGACCCGGCGTTTCGCGGAAAGCGCGTTCGAGTTCGTCGAGAGAGGCTTCGCCGGGCTTCAGCGGGCGTTCGAGCACTTGATAAGTCAACGACCCGACCGTGATCGGCGCTGGTGCAGGCGCAACGCTGGTTTTTGCGCCCATCTCGTCGAGCTTGCCGATGATGTCGTCGTCCGAGCCTTGCGGCTCGCTCTGACTTTTCTCCAGCGCGTCGAGAATTTCCTTGATGCGGTCGATGGT
>CAMBBO010000044.1 GCA_945862935.1 Pseudorhodoplanes sinuspersici
GGGGCGAATACCGTCTCGCGATTTCTCGCCGCCGATTGTCTCGACCGCCTGCACATCATGGTCGCGCCAGTCCTGTTCGGATCGGGACCGGCCGGGGTCACGCTGCCGCCGATCATGCGCGCTGGTGACGCGATGCGTCCACCAATCAAGGTCCACACAATCGGCGAGGAAGTTCTGTTCGACTGCGACCTGTCGGTTCAGCGCGCGGGCGGGCGTGCAAAAAAATCAACGTGACCGACGCGCATTGAGGAACGCCCGGACGCAATCAGCGCGCGGCGGCGCGTGAGCCATCCCGCAATCTCCGTTACCGCTGCGGCATCAAGATCGCGCGCGGCGGCCGCCCAGCCGGACAGGATTTCGGTCTGCATTTCCGTATCGGCTTTGCGAAGCACCCAGTCGGATTGCCCCTTCGTCACTTTGTAGTCGAGCCGCTGCAAAAGCTCGATCGCCTTGACCGCCGCCTGCGGCCCAAGCGAGGGACCAAATCCCTTATCGGTGAGCTGATGATTGTTCACCGCTTTCAGTATCGCCTGATCGAACGGATCGGCCGGCTCGCAGGACGCGCGCCCGTCGTAATTGATCGCGGCATAAAATGGCAGATTGCGCGCGGCGATTTCGGTGATGAGGCGTTCAAGCCATTCCTCTGAAACCAGATCGAGGAATGCCGAGGTCGTAACGAGATCCACCGGCCCGTCGAGCACAAGCTCGAGATCATGTTGCAGATCGACCGGCTGCGTGACGACATGAATCTCGGACGACGCGGACGCGGGCTTCGCGCGCGCGAGCAGGCTGAGATCATTGTCGACCAACCGCCAGTTCTGGCGTCCGGGAAGAACGAGCGAAACCGCGCGGAATGTCGATCCGGTTCCGCAGGCAAGATCGACCACACTGATGCCGCTCTGGATCGCGAAAGTCGCAGCGACCGCGTCGAGCACCTTGCCGTTGCGCGCAGCACTATCGTGCGGCTCGCGCAGCGTCAGCCATTGTTCGGAAAAGCTCATGCCGCAGCCTCGACCGCGCGCGCAAACAACGTCGCTTGATCGCGCCACGCAGGCAAATGTGACGCAGCGGCGCGCGCATTCGCGGCAAGTGTTTCGCGGAACGATTTTTCGGAGATCACCCGCCGCAATGCATTCGCCAACGCAGACGCATCATCCGGCGGAACAAGAATGCTTGCTTCAGCCGGAACGGCTTCGGGAATAGCGCCGGCATTGGTTGCAACCACCGGCAAGCCGTAAGCCGTCGCATCCGCGAGCGCCATGCCGTAACCCTCGAAACGCGACGCCAGAACGAAAACGTCCGCGCGAGAATAAAGACCGGCAAGTGCCTCATCCGAAACAGCGCCCGCCAGATGAATGCGATCGCTCAAACCGCTACTCGCAATCTGTTGTTCAAGCTGCTGCGCCGTTGACGTATCGCGCGTGCGGTCGCCTGCAATGGTCATGGTCCAGGGCAATTCCTTCAGCATCGACAGTGCAGCAACCAGCACATCGTAGCCTTTCCGTGGCACGAGCGACCCGACCGCCAGCAATGACAGGCGCTCGCCGCCGCCTCCAGCCGCCGTAACCCGATCGTTGCCCGGTTTGACCACCGCGATCGCAGCCGCAGGCACACGATAATGGGAAACGAGCAGGCTTTTAGTACTTTCGCTGGTCACGATCACGGCTTTGACCTGCGACAACGCCTGCTGCTCGCTTATTTCCAGCGCCGTGCGCTGTTCGGGCCGCAGACCTGCTTCATAGGCCAGCGGATGATGCACCAGTGCAATCAGGCGATGGCTCTCGCATAAATTCGTCGCGGCTTCAGGCAGAACGCCAAGCGCAAGTCCGTCAACGACAAGCGGCACATCGGAAGGTGAGCGCGCAAGCTTGTCCCGCGCCCGCATCAGCCGCGCGTCGTCCGCAAACGGGAAGCCATCACCCAGATCGAGCACTTCGACCTGCCATCCCATGCCGCGCAATTCGGCGACGATGCGCTTGTCATAGACATAGCCGCCAGTCGGCGTGTTCAGATCGCCCGGCACGGCAAACACAAGCTTCACAAAGCGGCCTCGTACCAAGCCCGCGCAACATGCGATTCCGAAATGGTCACGCGAATGGATTTCAAATCCTTGCCGTCGCGGCCAAGCTCGCCCGCACGCGCGGCTTCCGCGAAACGCTCGTAAATATAATGCGTGAGAAATTCGGTCGTGGTGTTCATGCCCTTGAATGCCGCGACCTCGTCGAGATTGCGGTATTTGAGCGGACCGAGGATGACGGAAAGCGTCTCCATCGCGCGCCCGATATCGATCACAACGCCATTGGCGTCGAGCTGATCGGAAAAGATCGCAACATCGACCACAAAGGTTGCGCCGTGCAGCGCCTGCGCCGGACCGAACAATTCACCCTTGAACGAATGGGCAATCATGATGTGGTCGCGAACCTCGATGGCGAACATGAGCCAAGTCCTCTGTCAATTTCAGGCGGCAGGATAGTCAATGCGCTGGCACAGGATCCCGCTTCCCTGCGCGAGAATACGCGGAAGCTCTTTCGGCAGATCGTTAAAGGCAATCGCTGGCGCGATCAGCGCGTCGAGCGCAGGATCGCCCAGAAGTTCGAGAGCGGCTTCAAGTCGTCGCCGATAGGTCCAGCGCGCACGATGCGACGGCGAGACCTTGCCGACCTGACTCGAAATGAGCTTCAGCCTGCGCGAATGAAACGCGCCGCCGAGCGGTATGGCAACGTCGCCTTCGCCGTACCAGCTCATTTCGAGCACGGTGGCTTCGTCACCCGCGAGATTGATTGCAGATTTCAAACCAGATGGATGACCGCTGGCGTGGACGACAAGATCGCAATCGCCGGGTGCCGCTTCCGGCTTTGCAAACATCACGCCGAGCTTCGACGCGAGATCGGCGCGCGACGGATCGACATCGACCAGCGTCACCTGCGTTCCCGGAATGCGGCCGCACAACCACGCGACGAGAGCGCCGACGACACCGGCACCGACAATGGCAATGCGATCCGCAGGCGCGGGCTGGCCGTCCCAGACCGCGTTCAACGCCGTTTCCATATTCGCCGCGAGGATGGCGCGCGATGCAGGAACGCCGTCCGGCAATGGCAAAGCGGCCTCGGCCGGAATGTCGAACAAGGTCTGATGCGGATAAAGAGTAAAGACATCGCGCCCGGCGAGCGCGCCCGTCTCAGCGCGGCCGACCGTCGCATAGCCGTATTTCACCGGAAACGGGAAATCGCCCGCCATGAAAGGCGCGCGCATGCGCTCTTTTTCAGATTCCGGGACACGGCCGGACGACACCAAAGCCTCGGTGCCGCGGCTTATCGCGCCATGCAGCGCGCGGACGCGGACATGATCCGAAGCAACGGAAGACAGCGTCTCCGGGCGGATTTCCGCCTTGCCGGGAGCGACATACCAAAGCGCCTGCGCCTGACCGGAGTTATTGCCGCCCGAGGAATTCAAGACTTCACCTTTGCCGTTGGACCTTGGCCAACCCCCTCGCTATATCCCGCTTGCCAAAAAAAGGCATGAGGGATCGGAAAATGTCGGGGCTGGCGCGGGCGGCGGCAGGCAAAACGAGCGGCATGCCGATGACCGGCCGCCGTGCCGTGTTTGCTGCGCTCTGCACCGTGACCCTTGCTGCGCTGCTTTGGCTGATGGCGGTTACGCTGTCGCCGGGCGGGCTTGGGATCGCGGACATTATCATCCTGACCCTGTTCGGGCTGACGCTGCCGTGGCTCGTCATCGGCTTCTGGAATGCGGTGATCGGCTACCTCATCATGCGTTTTGCCGCCGACCCTGAAGCCGCCGTAACGCCGGTGGTCGCAGGCATTCGCGGCGACGAGCCGATCACGGGGTCGACCGCGATCCTCATGTGCGTACGAAACGAGATGCCGGATCGGGTGATCCGTAACCTCAGGCCGACGTTCGCGGGCCTGTCCACCAAGGGCGCCGGAGAAAAGTTTCACGTATATGTGCTGAGCGACACCAGCGACGCCGCGGTGGCGCAAGCCGAGGAGAAGCAATTCGGCGCGCTGGCGGAGAGCTTTCGCGGGCAGATTGAAATCGCGTATCGCCGCCGCGCGGTGAATGCCGGATTCAAGGCGGGCAATATCCGCGACGCCTTCGAGCGATGGGGTTCACTGCATGAGTTGGCCCTCGTGCTCGACACCGACAGCTTCATGAGCGCGAATGCAATCCTGCGCCTCGTGCGCGTGATGCAGGCCAACCCGCGCCTTGGAATTTTGCAGAGCCTCGTTGTCGGCTTGCCTTCGACCAGCGCCTTCGCGCGCATCTTCCAGTTTGGCATGCGGCTCGGCATGCGCTCCTACACCACGGGCAGTGCGTGGTGGCAGGGCGATTGCGGACCCTATTGGGGGCACAACGCCGTCATCCGCATCGCGCCGTTCATGGCGCATTGCGAATTGCCGCCGATCCCGAAGGGAAGCCTGCTCGGCGATCATGTTCTGAGTCACGATCAGATCGAAGCGACGCTGATGCGGCGCGCGGGCTACGAGGTGCGCGTTCTGCCGAAGGAAGACGATAGCTTCGAGGAAAATCCGCCGACGATGATCGAATTCATCCGGCGCGATCTGCGCTGGTGCCAGGGCAACATGCAATATGTGCATTTCCTGACGTTGCCGGGGCTGCTTCCGGTCAGCCGCTATCAACTCGTCTTCGCAATCCTGATGTTTGTCGGCTCGCCCGCATGGATTGCCTTGCTCATACTCGGAACGCTGATGATAGCGCTTGCGCCAAACGTCACCGACGTGATCCAGCGTGGTCCGGGCCTTGTGCTTTATCTCAGTGTGTTCGTGATGTGGATGTCGCCGAAGCTCGCGACCATCCTGTACGTGCTGCCGCGCAAGCGGGCGCGCGACGCCTTCGGCGGGACGGCGCGTTTTGCCGTGAGCATTCTCACCGAGACCGTATTCTTTATCCTGCTGATGCCGATCATGTGGTTCCGCCACACTGTGTTTCTGATCGGGCTGATGTTCGGCAAGCAGATCGGCTGGATCGGACAATCGCGCGACGACCATTCCGTTGCATGGAGTGAGGCCGCGCAAACATTGTGGCCACAGACGCTGCTCGGATGGGCGTGCATCGGATTGCTCGCAGCGACGCATCCGGCCGCCGTGCCTTTTGCATTGTTCGTTGCTGGAGGATTGGCGCTCGCTATTCCGCTCGCTGTTGTCACGTCCGATCCGAAGGTGGGCCGCGCGCTCACCCGCCTTGGCGTCGGATGCTTGCCGGAAGAAACATCGATCCCTGCCGAATTGCGCGAATTGAAACTCGCGGCGCTCGACATGATCGCAGCGCGTCAGCGGGGCGCATGATGTTCGAACGGCTGAAAACCGCGCGCGGGGTTGCGCGGTCGCTCCGCATCTATTACGGCGGGCGTCATCGGCGCGGTGCGATGGATGAGTTCTATCGCCAATACGTGCAGCGCGGCGATCTCGTGTTCGACATTGGCGCGCATGTCGGCGATCGCGTCGGCGCGTTCCGCAGATTAGGCGCGTGCGTCGTCGCCGCCGAACCGCAGCATGCACTCGTGACCACGCTAAAGTTGATCTATGGGCGCGACCGGAGTGTCGCGATAGAACCCGTCGCTGTCGGGGCGCATGAAGGCTCTGTGGACCTGAGGATCAATATTGCCAATCCCACCGTTTCGACGGCGTCGGAAGATTTCATCGCATCGTCGCAAGGCGCGCCCGGATGGCAGGGTCAAAAGTGGAATAAGTCCGTGCGCGTGCCGATGACGACACTCGACGCGCTGATCGCCAAACACGGCATGCCGTCATTCATGAAGATCGACGTCGAGGGTTTCGAGGCGCAGGCGCTCGAAGGCCTGACCAAAGCGCCCGCAGCATTGTCGTTCGAATTCACCACCATCCAGCGCGATGTCGCACTTGCCTGCGTCGATCGTTGCGCCGCCCTTGGCTACACCAAATTCAATGCTGTGCAGGGCGAATCTCTGTCCTTTGCGCATACGCGCCACCTGAGCGACGGCGAAATCCGGCAATGGATTGGCGCGCTTCCGGCCGAATTCAATTCCGGTGACATCTATGCAACGCGCTGAACCGCGCATGATCGCCGACGTCGCAGCGCTGACGCTTGCGGGCTTCGCGCTCACGCTTGCGCTCTTTTATCCCGGCATCATGACCTACGATGCCAAATACGTTTATCTCGCCATCGCCGAGGGCGCAGGCGACTGGCAATCGCCCGCGATGACGTGGCTGTGGTCCATGATCGATTGGACCACGCCGCCATCCGCCAGCCTGTTTGTCCTGACCGCGATCCTTTACTGGCTTGCTTTCCTTCTGATCGCGCTCACCGTCGCTCGGAACGCGACGTGGCTTGCGCTGGTGATACCCATTCTCGCGCTCGCGCCGCCAGCTCTGGCGCTGATCGGCATCATCTGGCGCGACGTGCTCTTTGCCTGCGTGTGGCTTCTGGCGGCGGCGATCTGCTTCTTTGTGTCCGGCACAAACGGAAGATCGCGCTACGCCGCGCAGGCACTCGCACTCATTCTCATCGCGTTCGGCGTCTTGCTGCGTCCCAATTCCCTGACCGCGCTTCCGCTGATCGCATGTTACGCGTTGTGGCCCACGCGCTTTTCGTGGAAACGCGTCGCGCTCGCAGCAATTCCGCTCGCACTCGTCTTCTATGCGACGATCCCTGCGGTCTATTACGGGCTGCTCCACGCCAAGCGGCAAAACCCGCAACAATCGGTGCTTGTGTTCGACCTTGCCGGCATCACGCATTTCGCCAAGGAGAACCAATTCCCGGTGACATGGACGCCGGAGCAAACGGCGATGCTGACCGACACCTGTTACAAGCCGACGCTCTGGGACATCTATTGGTATCACGAGCCCTGCAAATTCGTAATGACGCGGCTGGAAGCCGATAAGATTTTCGGCACGCCGCAGCTTTTCGACGCGTGGCGCAAAGCCGTCATGCGCCATCCCCTCGCCTATCTGCAGCACCGCAGCGCGCTCTTTCTCAATATGACCACCGGGCGCACGCTGACGATGTGGGGCAACGAACTGGAAGCACCGTTCCGGCCGGTCTTCGCCGAACGGCCACTGTTTCAGGCTTTCAAAAATGTCCACGATCTTCTCTATCCAACGCCGCTGTTTCGCGTCTGGCTGTGGCTCCTTGGCTGTATCGTTTTATGTGCGTTCGCATGGCGCAGGCGCGATGACGCTGCCGGCGCTTTCGTGATCGCGGTGTGCGGTTCCGCTACAGCCTATGTGCTGACCTATTTCGCTGTCGGCGTCGCTTCGGACTTCCGCTATTCCTATTGGGCAGTCCTTGCGGCGCTGGCCTGCGTCATGGTGCTGCCCGCAACGCGCAAACCAGCCTAGCCCGCCGCGCAGTTGCGAAAGCACGGCTCAGGCCCGATAATGCCTTGAAATCCCCGTTCGCTTTCGAAAGGACTTCGCTATGGCCCGCTTCCGCGACTTCGTGCCGTCCGGCGTCATCCCCGCGACCCTGTGCGCATTCAACGACGATTTTTCGATCAATGAAGCGCAGACGCGGCGGCACCTGAGCCACGTTGCGGCGACGCGCGGCATCACCGCGATCACGGTCAACGGCCACGCTTCGGAAGTCCACGCCTGCAACTTCGAAGAGCAGCAGCGCATCCTCGCTTTCTCCGCGGCCGAGATCGGCAACAAGCTTCCGCTCATCAACGGCATCTATGCCGAAGGCTCGATCGAAGCCGCGCGCCTCGCCAAGATGGCCGAGAAGGAAGGCGCGTCATGCCTTCTGGTATTCCCGCCGAACACCATGATCGCGGGCGGGCAGTTGCGCCCCGAAATGGCGCTGACGCATTTCAAGCGCATCGCCGACGCGACCGACTTGCCGATCATCCTGTTCCAGTATCCGCTCACGACCGGGCTCGGTTATCCGTTCGACACACTGATGAAACTGATCGAGCAGGTGCCGTCGATCCGCGCGGTCAAGGACTGGTCCGCCGATCCGATGACGCACGAAAAGCAAATCCGCACGCTGCAATCGCTGCCGCGGCCGGTGACGCTGCTGACCACGCATAGCGCGTGGCTGATGGCTTCGCTGACGATGGGTGCGAACGGTTTGCTCTCGGGTGCCGGCAGCGTCGTTGCCGACTTGCAGGTTGAATTGTTCGAAGCCGTAAAGGCGAAGGACCTGGCGAAGGCGCAGGCCGTCAACGACCGGCTCTATCATGTGCAGCAGGTGTTCTACGCGCCGCCCTTCCTCGACATGCACAACCGCATGAAAGAATGCCTCGTGATGCTGAACCGGATGGATCGCGCCGTGGTGCGTCCGCCGCTCATGAAGCTCACCGACGCCGAAATTGCGCGCCTGCGCGCGGCACTCAAGGCCGCGAAGATCGAGCCGGATGGCGCGGTCAAGATCGCAGCCGAGTAATCATCGCAACAAACGCGCGCGGGTTTTCCGATGAAGATCGTACGCCTGCGCGCTTTCATGTCGCGCGACAAGGATCGCCCGCGCGTCATCGTCGCCATCGACACCGACGAAGGCATTACCGGCTGGGGCGAGTGCTACAATCACGGGCCCGACAAGGCGCTGCCGCCGATCCTTGAGTATCTCTCAGGTTTCATCGCGGGCCATGATCCGCGCCGGATCGAATACCTGATCCTGATGCTGGTGCAGCAATCGCGCTTTCCGCCGGGCGCGCTCGGCCTCGCCGCGATTTCCGCCATCGACCAATGCCTGTGGGACATTTCCGCGAAGGCGCTCGGCGTTCCGGTTTACATGCTGCTCGGCGGCAATGCGCGCGACCGCATCAAGCTCTACGCGGGCCTTTATACCGCACCCGATCCCGCCGCCGCGCGCGACCAGATGGATGCGCTTGCGAGTGAGTGGGGCATCACGGCGTTCAAGCTCTCACCCTATCGCCTCGACATGCACAAGCATCGCTGGGGCGAAGTCGTGCGAACGAGCGCAGAATACTTCCGCACATTGCGCGAAACCGTGCGCGCCGATTACGAAATCGCATTCGACGCGCATGCGAAGATTTTCGAAGTGCAGCAGGCGATCCAGCTCGGCAATGCGCTGGCGCCCTACGATCCTCTGTTCTTCGAGGAGCCGATGCGGCCGGAGAATGTCGAAGCGTGGGGCGAACTGAAGCGCGGGCTGAACTGCACACTGGCGACGGGCGAGTCCTATTACAACCGTTTCGAATTCTTGCGGCTTCTCTCGGTGAAAGGCTGCGACATCATCCAGCCGGATGTGTGCGTGGTCGGCGGCCTGCTCGAAATGCGAAAGATCGCAGCGATTGCCGAAGCACATTTCGTCACTGTCGCGCCGCATAATCCAATGGGACCGCTGGCAACGGCGGTGAACGTGCATTTTTCGGCGGCGCAGCCGAATTTCCGCATTCTCGAATATCGCCTGCCGCATGGCGCGAATTATGCGTTTCAGGGCGGCGGCGAGAAGGAGCGCGCACCGGAAAAATCCGATGGCGCGCTTTATGTGAAGGACCCGTATCTGCCGAAAGACGGTTATCTCGAATTGCGTCCCGACCGCCCGGGCTGGGGTGTCGAGATCGACGAGCAGGTTCTGGCGAAAGACGATTACGTTCACTGGGAACGTAAAATTCCGATCCGGCCGGACGGCTCGACGGGTTACGTCTAGAGCCGAATTCGCCGAAATTGAATTGGGCGTCGGCCGACGTTCTTTGATTGAGCACGATCTTGTCGGAAAACCGGTTCCCACTTTTCCGGATCATGCTCTAGATCAGCTTCGCCATCCTCGCGATGCGATGCAGCCCGCGCGCGGAGCAATCCTCTCCGGCAATTGTCGTTACGATCCCCGCCTGCGCGAGCGCGCTTGCGTAAAGCGAAGTGAGCGTGTCCGCACCGACGAGGACTGCATTCTTGGGTTCGACTTTTCGCTTGCGTAAGGCCGCAAGACCTTCGCGGATTTCGCAGCCGATCAACAGGCCCGACAGATAGCCGCCGGAATCCTGCGGCGACAATTCGCCGAACAGGCCGCGCGTGCGCGTCGAAAACAGCGATTGCAGCGAGCCGGATGCGCCGGACAAAGCTTCGCGTAAACCTTTATCGAATCCTGCGGGAATGCCGGCCTGCGGCACGTCTTCCATCATGCGTCCAAGGATCGAGTGCTTTTTCAGCACGTCGTACACTTCGCCGGTCATGAAGGTGGAGAACCAGTCGATCGCGCCATCGCGCACCGAGGTCCATTTGGCATGCGTGCCAGGCAGGATGACGAGCGCGTTGTCGAGACCGAGACCAAAAATTTGTGTTTCCTCGCCGCGCATCACATCCGGCGCCTCGTCCGGCGCGCGCCGCGACAGGCCCGGCACGATACGCACATTCGGAAATTGCGGAACGGCCGCGAGCTGGCCCGCAAACATCTCCACAGTCGCGGGGCACGTTGCGTAGGTTGCTTCAACCCATCCCTGCCGCGAGCCGATCATGCCGGCCATCAGCACCGGCAAATTCGGTGACGCCTTGGTCCAATCGCCGACGACCTTCTCGAACGCTGCGGGAAAATTACCGTTCTCGACTTTCAGAATGCCTTGCCCGTCGCGGCGGCTTTCCAGAATGCCACCCGCCGCATCCATGCGCCACGCGCGCAGGCTGCTGGTACCCCAATCGATAGCAATGAGCGCCGTCATCAGAGAACACCGAACCGCTTGAACACATCGGCGAGCTTGTCGCCGCGCCGCAACGCCGCTTCCGTTGCGTTTTCCTTTTTCACTTTCTCGAATGCGCGCTTGAGAACTTCGGCTTCGATCTTTCGCGGAATTGCGACAACACCATCGGCGTCGCCGACCATCAGATCGCCGGGATGCACCAGAACGCCGCCGCATTCGACCGGCACGTCAATCGCGACCACCTCGCCGCGCCCTTTCGAATCGAGCGGGCCGATCCCGCCATGATGGACGGGAAATTTCAATTTGCGGATCGCCTTGATGTCACGCACGAGGCCGTCGGTGATGCAGCCGGCCGCGCCGCGCGCGATGCAGGCCGTGGTCAGCAATCCGCCCCACGGCGCGATGCGTCCAGATTTACCGCAGGCAAGCACCGGCACTTCTCCCGGTTTGAGATCGTCGATCAGTGCGATCTCAAGTTCGTACGGATTTCGTCCCGGCTCGATGTGAAACACGTCGCGGTAAAGCCCGGTGCGCGCGCGTCCGACAATCATCAGCGCATCGTCGAGCGGACGAACATGCGAGGCGAACGCCTGATTGCGATGCCCAAGTGTGTCCAAGGTGTCGGACAACAGCGCGACAAAGAGGTCCTTGCGGATGCGGCGTTCCAGCGCCTGCGCGGGCGCGGATTTCCTTGGCTTTTTGCTCATCTGGCTTTCCCCCGATCCCGACTTTGCGGGTGATTTTTTATAACTAAACTAAAGGTTGCATCTGTCGGTATTATTGCTTATTTTCCTACCATAGGATTCTTAGCCGGAGAGCCACATGCTCGCCCCGACCAGCCGTTTCGATGCTTCCTCGTTGCAACATGTACCCGGTTATACCGCCGCCGCTGCTAACGCACTCAACGACACCGAATTGCTGTACGCAAATCCGGCGTGGTCCCCTCTCCTTATCCTCCGGGAAGGCGAGATGGATCAATTCTGGCTCGACGACGCGCAGTGGAGTGCAATCGCCCCACTCCTTCCGTCGCGTCAGACCGGACCAAAGCGCTCCGACGACCGCGTGGTGATCTCGGGCATCGTGCATGTGCTGCTGTCCGGTATCGCGTGGCGCGATTGTCCGGCGGAGTACGGGCCGTACATGACCGTGTTCAACAGGTTCAACCGCTGGAAGCAGCGCGGCCTGTGGGACCACATCGCAGAGTCGCTGACCGGCGCGGAGAGGCTCACTCCCGGCCAGAACGACAAGCTTATCGCCGCTATGAGCACGCGCGCGAACATCACTTCGCATCGCGCAGTGCCACGGCGTCAGCCCGATTTGTCGAGCCGCGCATGGGACGACGCAGCCGACGAGCTTCGCGCCATTGCGCGGGACCATCACGGCAAACCGATCGCGGCATGGATCGAAGTCGTGATCGAATGGCATATGGACGCGCTGTTCGCGCAGGCCGAAAGGCTCCTTGCCACGCCGCAGCAAAACGGTCTCGATCAGGTTAGCGCCGACATCGAGGATTTGAGAAGCAAACTTCTCGACGCCGTGACATCGCTTCGCAGCTATGTTGACGATCCCGCTCACCACGCCGCCGTGAAGCTGCAACTGAGCAAGATTCGCCACGAACTTGAGCGATCCCGATTCGCATCGCGGCGAAAGACTTCGTAATCGGGCTTTCGCGGCAAAGATCAGCCATGCGCGATTGACGCAATGCGGCATGTATCCATGCATCGCGGCCCCTTTAGCTATTGAGCAATGAAGCTGCATCGCCATAATCGGCGTCCTTCAAAGGGAGTGCCTCATGCTGTGCGGTCAGGGCGTCGTCGCGATCTGGAACGGGATTACCGAGGAAGGGCGCGCGGAATTCTATGCGTGGCACATGATCGAGCACATGCCCGAGCGCGTCGGCATTCCGGGCTTCCTGCGCGGGCGGCGTTATTGCGCGATCGACAAGGCATCGAAGCCGGAATTCTTTACGCTCTATGAGTTGCAATCGTTCGAGGTCACGACCAGCGCGGATTACCTGAACCGGCTGAACGCCCCGACACCGTGGACCAAAAAGGCGACCGCTGCCTTCCGCGACACGTCGCGTGGACTGGCGCGCGTTGTGAAATCGGTCGGGCCTGGACCGGGCGGAATGCTCGCGACCATCCGCTTTGGGGTGGATGAGGCAAAGGAAGAAGAAGCCAAGGCCAAGCTCGGCGACCTGATGAACGAAATCTCGCGGCTGCCGATGGTCTGCGGCGCGCATCTTGGCCTTTCCGATGCCGCAGCCTCCGGCATCCAGACGGCAGAGAGCAAGCACCGCACCGACGGATTGCCGCCGCCGAAATGGTTCGTACTGATCGAGACCCTGCGCGCCGACGCGCTCGAGGAACCGATCAAGCGCGTGACCGGCTCGCCACTCGTGCAGGGCGCCGATGTCGGCCGCTACCTGCACGAATACACGCGGCTGAAGACGGACTGGACCGCGGGCTGAACTTCGTAACGCGCTCTATCCTGATGACAGGCCTTGCCGGGCGGAATCGGCGATTCCGTTCAGGTTGGGCCGAAGCCGATGTTTCCGGCGAAAATCACGCTGCAATGCAGCGTGAGAAAACCCTTTGAAATAAGGGTTTTTGGAAGTTCCTTCCCACCATTTACCCTAACCAACCATTCAGCCTGCGTTCATGTGCCCAACCACATGGTCCCCCTCGAAAAGCGGGGAAAGCCCGCTCGGAAAGTGTCTGGGGGAAGCGCCTGAGTTCATCCGCACCATTGGCCGCTTCAGCGGTTGGAAGCGGACTTTTCAGCAGACATTTTTTCAGCAGACACATTTGGACGTTCGAGCAAAGCGATGGCCTATACGCGTGACACGATCCGGTTGAAGACCCGCCGCGGAAACGCAGCGGTCGCACCGAATGACAATCTCGTGCCGTTTCCGGGCAACGAGAATGCCGCCGCGATCGAAATCGAGCGGGGCCTGCTGCAGCCAATTCTCGCCGGCAAGGGCAGCCACAACAACATTCGCTGGACGCGCGGCGAACGCCTCAACGACCTGTTCGAACAGGTGACGCTTCGCTTCGGCGACAGCGATGCCGTTGTCACCGACACGGCAGCTCTGAGCTATCGCAAACTGGATCGCCGCGCGAACCAGGTCGCGCGCCATCTGATCGCGCAGGGCGTGAAGGCCGGCGACCGCGTCGCGCTGTTATTCGACAAGAGCATCGAAACCTATGTCGCGATGCTCGCGGTGCTGAAGTGCAACGCAGCTTACGTGCCGCTCGATGCGGGCTTCCCGGTGGAGCGCATGCGCTTCATTCTGGCGGACGCGCAGATTCGCATGATTGTCTCGATGGGCAATTTCGCCGAGCGCCTTGCCGCATTCGATGTGGCGAATGTGCTGCTCGATTGCGCCAAGTTCCACATCGACATGCAGGCGACGACCTCGCTCACCGACGACGAGGTGGCCGAGACCGACGATCAGCTCTGCTACATCATCTATACCTCAGGCACGACCGGTAACCCCAAAGGGGTGATGATCGAGCATCCGAGCATCTGCAATTTCGTGCGCGTTGCCGCCGAGCTTTACGGCTATCGCCACGGCGACCGCGTCTATCAGGGCATGACGATTGCGTTCGACTTCTCGGTCGAGGAAATCTGGGTGCCGCTGATGGCGGGCGCCACGCTGATCCCCGGCAAGCCGGCAACCAGCCTGATGGGCGACGAACTCGCCGACTTCCTGCGCGCCAACCAGGTCACTTGCATGGCCTGCTGCCCGACCTTGCTCGGCACCATCGAGCAGGATTTGCCGATGCTGCGCCTGTTGCTGGTTGGCGGTGAAGCCTGCCCGCAGCATCTCGTCGAGCGCTGGTATCGCCCCGGCCGCACCATCCTGAATTCGTATGGGCCCACGGAAGCGACCGTGACCTGCACGCTGACCGAACTCGTCCCGCACAAGGCGGTGACGATCGGCTCGCCGCTGCCGACCTATTCCATCGCGATCCTCGATCCGGTGAACGACAAACTGGTCGCGCCGGGCGAAGAAGGCGAAATCGGCATCGCCGGCATTGGCCTTGCGCGCGGTTACGTCAATCGCGACGAACTGACCCGGAAGAAGTTCATCCGCGACTTCGTCGGCATTGCGAATAACCCGTCGGCGCGCATCTACCGCACTGGCGACCTTGGCCGCATCAACGACGAAGGCGAGATCGAATATCGCGGCCGCATCGACACCCAGGTGAAGATCCGCGGCTATCGCATCGAGCTTTCGGAAATCGAAGCTGTGCTGCTCGACTTCCCGCAGGTCGCGCAGGCGGCCGTCACGACCTACGAATCCGAACCGGGCAATGTCGAACTCGCCGCCTATTACGCGCTGAAGCAGGACGCGACCGCGCCGCTCGAACGCGACGAAATCTCGGTTGCGATGAAGAAGCGCCTGCCGGGTTACATGGTGCCGGCCTATTTCGAAAAGCTCGACACGCTGCCGATGACGCTGTCGAACAAGGTGGATCTGAAGAAGCTGCCGAAGCCGAGCGCGCCGCGCTTTGCTGCGGCCGTGAACGTTGTCGCCGCCAAGACCGACCGTGAGCGCATCCTTGAGCGCGCACTGGCTGACGTGCTGAAAATCGATCAGGTTTCGACCGACCAGCATTTCTTCGACGATCTCGGCGCGAACTCGCTCGTGATGGCGCGCTTCTGCGCGCGCATCCGCCATGAGCCGGGCGTATCGAATATCTCGATGCGCGACATCTACATGAACCCGACGGTCGCAAAGCTTGCGGACCATCTGGATCATTCCATCGAAGGCTTTGTCGCCTCGCAGCCGGAAGCGTTCCACGTTCCGTCGACGCTGTCGTATGTCACCTGCGGCGTAATGCAGGCTGCGTTCTACGCCGCCTACGCGCTGTTCGGCCTGTGGGTGCTCGACACCGGCTACGAATGGTCCATCGCCGCGACCGGCGCGCTCGAAATGTATGCCCGCGCGGTTGTGTTCGCGGCAGGCTCCTTCGTCGTCCTGACCGGCATCTCGATCGCCGCCAAGTGGCTTCTGGTCGGCCGCTTCAAGCAGCAGTCGATCCCGCTCTGGTCGTTTGGCTATTTCCGCTTCTGGGTCGTCAAGACCATGATGCGCACGTCGCCGGTCATGGCGTTCGCAGGCACCCCCATTTATTCGGCCTATCTGCGCCTG
>CAMBBO010000045.1 GCA_945862935.1 Pseudorhodoplanes sinuspersici
AACGACCGCCTTGCCCTGCGACGTCAAAACGTCAACCTGCCGAAGCTTCGCGACGATCTCTTCAGCCTTGTGTCTGCGTGCCATTCCTCAATCCTCCATCGGCTCTAAAGCCATACATCAGGGAGGACCACTTTTCTGAGGGCAGACCATAACGCGTGATTTACGCGTTCGTACACCATATTCGTCGGCGCAATCAGCTAAAATGAAATTGAATTTGCGGCCTTTAGTGGACGGCGCATGAAATTTATATCCGCTTTACATCTGACGGCAGTTTTTGGAACTTTTGTGTTCGGCGCGACAGCAATTGCGCATGCCGACCATGCGCCTGCGCTCGTGGTTCCGGGCCGCGCCGATGTTCCCGTGATGATCAATGGGTATGACGCGTCGTGGGGCGTGGTTGAGGGCGATTGGGGTTTGTATCGTCCGGGCTTCGTGTCGCCGACCGTGATTCCTGCGCCGACCGCGGCTCCCCTTGGACCCGCGCGCCACTATTTTCCGTCGCTTGGAGCAGCGCCTTATTCCGGCCGCTACGAAATCCAGCCACCGGCCAATCGCGTGCTGCCGCCTCCCGCACAGAGCTTTCACCGCGACTGGTCGACAAGCTCCGACATGTCGGTGCACGCCACGTCTCCAACGCCAACCGGACCAGAAGTCGTGCCGCCTCAGGGAGAGTTCAATCCTGAGCGCCGCGAAATGCATCGGCGCGGATTGTTGCCTCGTCACGAACGCGGCTTGCTGCCGCGCGATCACCACCATCATCACTAGTAGCGTATGCGTAACCGGAGTTTGATCATGTCGCGTCTCTCTTATGGCTTTGCCGCTGCCGCAGCACTCGGCTCGGCAATCGTTTTCGTCCCCGCCGCTGCCAGCGCGGGCTGCTGCAACTCAGCGCCTGTCGCCCAGCCGGTTGGCTGCTGCGCCAGCGCAGCGCCGCTGCCGTTCTTTCCGCCGATGGGCCGGGGCGGCTGCTGCAACGCAGCTCCCGCGCCGCAGCCGATGTATTACCAGCCGCAGCCGCAGGTCGTGATGGTGCAGCCCGCGCCGATCGTCGTGCAGGTGGCGCAGCCGCAAGTGGTCGTGCAGCAGCAGGAATATCAGGCGCCAGTGCAGACCTATCAGGTCAATCAGGGTCCGGTTTATTCCGGTCCGGGTGCTGATTACGGTCCGTCGGTGTATGAGCCTGCCGAACCGGCGCAGTCTTATCCGTATGTCCGCAGCTATCGCTGGCATTCGCAATATGTGCGCCCGCGTCCTTACGTGAAGTCGTATCGCTATCCGGCGCGCTACGTCTCGCACGCGCCGCGCAAGGTCATCTATCGCAAGTATTGATCGCTCGAAGCGCTCAGCGGCCGGAGGCCAGCGCCTTCAGCCGCGCATGCGCGACATGAAGCGACAGAGCCGCGGCGTTCGACACGTTCAGGCTCTTGATTGAACCGGGAAGATCGAGACGTGCGAGATGATCGCACGTCTCTTTTGTTAGCTGGCGCAGGCCTTTTCCTTCCGCGCCGAGCACAAGCGCGAGCGGCGCTGCGAGCGGAACATCCTCCAGAACGTCCATAGCCTCGCTGTCGAGTCCGACAGTCAAAAATCCATTCTGCTTTAGTGCTTCCAGCGCGCGCGCAAGATTTTGCACGGCATAGAGTGGTACGTGTTCGATTGCACCGGACGCAGCCTTGGCCAATGCGCCGGTCGATTCCGGCGAATGACGCTGCGTCGTTACGATGGCGGTCGCGGCAAAGGCGGCGGCTGAGCGGAAGATCGCGCCGACATTGTGCGGGTCGGTGATCTGGTCGAGCACCAGCACGATGCCGTTCGCGGGAATGGTTTCGATTGCGGGCGAGGGGAGCGCGTCCGCTTCGATGTAAAGGCCTTGATGCACGGCATCGGGCAGAAGCCGTTCCGCGATTTGTCCGGGGCGGACGATCTGCGGCGTGACCGGAAGCTTCACGCCTTCTTCGGTCAGACGCCGCACCGCATTGTCAGTCGCCAGCAATTTTCGGATTTTACGCTCGGGATTTTCCAGCGCGGCTTTCACGCTGTGCCAGCCATAGAGTGCGACGGTTTCGTCGCCCTCCGGACGCAGACTTTCGCGCCGCGCCCGCTCGGCGCGTTCACGCCGCCCGGTTTGCTCGTGCGTGGTGCCGGCTTTCGTGCCCGGCTTTGCAGCCGGTTTCCGGTCGTCCTTGAAAGGAGCCATTCAGATCAACTTAGCCCCAATACGTGTTGTCGGCGCGATCACGCGGCGAAAGTTGGAGCGGGTGAAGGGAATCGAACCCTCGTATTCAGCTTGGAAGGCTGCTGCTCTACCATTGAGCTACACCCGCGAAATCTAAACGCCACCATCAACACGATGCAGGGCGCCTGCCATTCCTTATGCCGAAGGCTGGCAGGAGTGGCAGGACTCGAACCTGCAACCCCCGGTTTTGGAGACCGGTGCTCTAGCCATTGAGCTACACTCCTAGGCGGGCGTTTCTATAGCGAGGGAAGGCCGCCCCGTCACGCTTTTCTGCCCGATTAATCCAGAACACGGCGAATGCGCGCGGCGCGGGCATTTTTCATTGACTTGGCGGGGGTCGGCCCCGATAAACGCGCCCGTTCCGGCCAGATTTTGGAACGTGCTGATACCGTCCGCTCATGCTTGAAAAAGCGTGGCGCGGGCAGAGCCTTCGTCCGGGCCGGCTATCCAGCCGAAGCGGCGAAGGCGACGGCTGGAGGGGTGCCCGAGTGGCTAAAGGGGACGGACTGTAAATCCGTTGGCTTAGCCTACGTTGGTTCGAATCCAACCCCCTCCACCAACCGCCTTCTCGCCTCTGCCTGCGGCCCCGATGCGGCCAAACCGCCCTTGATTTTACCCCTGCGCCACAGTAGTTAGAGGCCGCTCGTACGCGGCCCTCACGGACTTCCGCGGCGACCCTCAAATCCCCAAAGGATCCGCTGTTGCCGGTCTCATCCTCATGGTTGGGCACCGCTGATAGCCGTTGAAGCTCATGGCAAAATTCAGCCCGTTCAGGTTCTTGCAGGAAGTGCGTTCGGAGACCGACAAGGTTTCCTGGCCGTCGCGTAAGGAAACGATGATCACGACCGCGATGGTGTTCGTGATGGTCGCGATTTCTTCGATCTTCTTTCTTCTTGCGGACCAGGTCATGCGCATCATCGTGACGTTGGTCTTGGGACTTGGGAGCTGATCCGATGGCCAAACGCTGGTACATCGTCCACGCCTATTCGAACTTTGAAAACAAGGTCGCGGAATCGATCCGCGAGCAGGCCAAGCAACGCGGCCTGACCGAGTTGTTCGAAGACGTCATGGTTCCGAAGGAAAAGGTCACCGAGGTCCGGCGCGGGCGCAAGATGGACGCCGAGCGCAAATTCTTCCCCGGCTATGTGCTGGTGAAGATGGAGCTGACCGACGAGGCCTATCACCTCATCAAGAATACTCCGAAGGTCACGGGTTTCCTCGGCGCGGACAACAAGCCGATGCCGATTTCGGAAGCCGAGGCGCTTCGCATCCTGCATCAGGTGCAGGAAGGCATTGAGCGTCCGAAGCCTTCGGTCACGTTCGAAGTCGGCGAGCAGGTGCGCGTGTCCGATGGACCGTTCGCCTCGTTCAACGGCACGGTGGAAGAAGTCGACGATGCGCGTTCGCGCGTGAAGGTCGCGGTGTCGATCTTCGGCAGAGCAACGCCGGTCGAGCTGGAATTCGGACAGGTGGAGAAGCTATAAGGTTTTGTCTCTTCGCAATCGCGACGAGATGGAAGGCGTGGGAGGTGAGGCGGTCCGCCAAGACCGTCAAAATCCGAACCACTAACAGGAGAAGAGAATGGCGAAGAAAATCACTGGCTATGTGAAACTGCAGGTGCCCGCCGGCGCGGCCAATCCGTCGCCGCCGATCGGCCCCGCGCTTGGCCAGCGCGGTCTGAACATCATGGAATTCTGCAAGGCGTTTAACGCGCAGACCTCCAAGCTCGAAAAGAACATGCCGATCCCGGTAACGATTACCGTGTACCAGGACCGCTCGTTCACCTTCGAGATGAAGCAGGCCCCCGTGTCCTATTTCATCAAGAAGGCTGCGAAGCTTGAGAGCGGCTCGAAGACTCCGGGCCGCGACAAGGTCGGCAAGATTACGTCGGCACAGGTCAAGGAAATCGCCGAGCAGAAGATGAAGGATCTCAACTGCGCGACGATTGATGCTGCGATGAGGATGATCGAAGGCTCCGCCCGTTCGATGGGCATCGAAGTGGTGGGAGGCTAATCATGGCGCATGGAAAACGGACTGTCGCGGCGCGTGAAGGCGTCGACCGCGAGAAGCTCTACACCATCGACGAAGCGGTGAAGCTCGTGAAGGATCGCGCCAAGGCGAAGTTCGACGAGACCATCGAGATTGCGATGAATCTCGGCGTCGATCCGCGTCATGCCGATCAGCAGGTGCGCGGCGTTTGCACCCTGCCGAACGGTTCGGGCCGCACGGTTCGCGTCGGCGTGTTCGCAAAGGGCGCGAAGGCGGAAGAAGCCAAGGCCGCCGGAGCCGATGTCGTCGGCGCGGAAGACCTGTTCGAGAAGGTCAACGCCGGCACGATCGACTTCGAACGCTGCATCGCCACCCCCGACATGATGCCGCTGGTCGGCCGTCTCGGTAAGGTGCTCGGTCCGCGCGGCATGATGCCGAACCCGAAGGTCGGCACCGTGACCATGGACATCACCAACGCCGTGAAGGGCGCGAAGGGCGGCTCGGTCGAGTTCCGCGTCGAGAAGGCCGGCATCGTGCAGGCCGGCGTCGGCAAGGCCTCGTTCTCCGAGCAGCAGCTCGTCCAGAACATCAAGGCGTTTGCGGATGCGGTGAACAAGTCCAAGCCGACTGGCGCGAAGGGCACCTTCATCAACCGCGTCGCGGTTTCGTCCACGATGGGACCGGGCGTGAAGGTCGACCTGCAGAGCGTGCTCGCGCAGTAAAGCGGGCGGGCCAGACAAGACTTTCGGAAAGGCCGGCGGTGACGCCGGCCTTTTTGCGCCGCGCGGCGCGGAATCTTCCCTTGAGTCAATGGGGTTTCCGCTCTATATAGCCCCGACCAACCCCGGGATGAGCGCCGGGAACGGAGGAATTCAAAAGATTTATCAAGGGTTTCGGCTGGGTGACCAGTCGGAAAGAGGAGGGCCTTTTGCCCTCCTTCGTCCTGTCCAAGACTGCAGGCGCCGGAGCAATCCGGCTTAATCGTCAAAGTGGGCGGCCAGCACAGACGGGTTAAGACCGAATTTTCAGGCGCGAACGCGCCCCAATTCCGGTTCGAACCTTTCATCACCTAGAGCGCGGCTTCGGTCGCGTTCACGGGGGCAGGCAAGAGAGCGTCGTCTGTTGGCTCACAACAGGCGGCAGTCGCAACCGGCGGGTTGCGGCCATCGTGCCCGCCCGCCAACCGGAGAGAGCTTGTGGACCGAACGGAGAAAGCTGAGGCCGTCGCGTCGCTCAAGGACGTCTTTAAGTCCGCGAACGCCGTCGTCGTCGCTCACTATTCCGGCCTCACGGTCGCCCAGTTGCAGACCTTGCGCAAAAACGCACGGTCGGCCGGGGCGTCGGTGAAAGTCGCGAAGAACCGTCTCGCCAAGATTGCTCTTGAAGGCTCCGACGTTGCCTCCATCGCGTCGTTCCTCACAGGACCGACGCTGATCGCTTATTCGAGCGATCCGGTTGCAGCGCCGAAGGTCGCCGTCGATTTCGCCAAGGCCAACGAGAATCTCGT
This sequence comes from Pseudorhodoplanes sinuspersici, assembly GCA_945862935.1. Lineage (GTDB taxonomy): Bacteria > Pseudomonadota > Alphaproteobacteria > Rhizobiales > Xanthobacteraceae > Pseudorhodoplanes > Pseudorhodoplanes sinuspersici_A. Next base: position 5,733 of record CAMBBO010000045.1, read on the forward strand.
GATCCTTGGCGGTGCGATGGGCAAGACCGCTCTGGACGTGAATGCGGTGAAGCAACTTGCTTCGCTGCCCTCGCTCGATGAATTGCGTGCAAAGATCCTCGGCATCCTCGTGGCGCCGGCGACCAAGATCGCGCAGCTCACCAACGCACCGGCGGCGAAGGTCGCCCGCGTTGTCCAGGCATATGCCTCCAAGAGCGCCGCGTGACGGCAAAGCAATTCTCAAAGGTTTTCGAACCGATAGGAACGACAAATGGCTGACTTGCAGAAGATCGTAGACGACTTGTCGAAGCTGACCGTCCTTGAGGCGGCCGACCTCGCCAAGATGCTGGAAGAGAAGTGGGGCGTTTCGGCTGCTGCCGCGGTTGCGGCTGCGGCGGGTCCTGCGGGTGGCGGCGCTGCCGCTGCTGAAGAGAAGACCGAGTTCACGGTCGTTCTCGCCTCCGCCGGCGACAAGAAGATCGAAGTCATCAAGGAAGTGCGTGCGCTCACCGGTCTTGGCCTGAAAGAAGCCAAGGATCTGGTCGAGGGCGCGCCCAAGACCGTTAAGGACGGCGCCAACAAGGAAGAGGCCGAGAAGATCAAGGCCACTCTCGAAAAGGTCGGCGCCAAGGTTGAGCTTAAGTAATCCGCTACTACTTAAGCAAAGCCCTCCAGGAGAATGTCAGACGGCCGGATCGCCCTTTTTGGGGCAATCCGGCCGAATGGCGAGGAAAGACCGGGATAACCGGCGCTATGAGTTGACAGATTTGTGAGATGCGGGTTCGGGCTTCGTCCGAATCATCTAGAAGCAGAGGCGTCACGACGCTTCTCCCGATGGTCGCGATGGATTGCGGCCGTTCGGAGAGTCGTCCCGGCACCCGACGGATACGACTAAGAAAGAGAGCACATGGCGCAGACGTTTACCGGTCGCAAGCGCGTTAGAAAATTTTTCGGGAAAATTACTGAAGTAGCTGAGATGCCGAACCTCATTGAGGTTCAGAAGGCGTCCTATGACCAGTTCCTGCTGGTCAAGGAGCCGGAAGGCGGCCGCCCCGACGAGGGCCTGCAGGCAGTCTTCCGCTCGGTCTTCCCGATCTCGGATTTCTCCAATTCATCGATGCTCGAATTCGTGAAGTACGAATTCGAAGCGCCGAAATATGACGTCGATGAATGCCGCCAGCGCGGCATGACGTATGCCGCGCCACTGAAAGTGACGCTGCGGCTGATCGTGTTCGATATCGATGAAGAGACTGGCGCAAAGTCGGTCAAGGACATCAAGGAACAAGACGTTTACATGGGCGACATTCCGCTCATGACCAACAACGGTACGTTCGTTGTGAACGGCACCGAGCGCGTCATCGTTTCGCAGATGCATCGCTCGCCCGGCGTGTTCTTCGATCACGACAAGGGCAAGACTCATTCGTCCGGCAAGCTCCTGTTTGCCGCGCGTATCATTCCGTATCGCGGTTCGTGGCTCGACATCGAATTCGACGCCAAGGACATCGTGCATGCGCGCATCGACCGCCGCCGCAAGATTCCGGTGACGTCGCTGCTGTTCGCGCTTGGACTCGACGGCGAGGAAATCCTCAAGACCTTCTTCAAGATGGTGCCCTACAAGCGCACCAAGGAAGGCTGGCGCGTGCCTTTCAGTGCGGATCGCATGAAGGGCTACAAGGCGGTCAACGATCTCGTCGACGCCGACAGCGGCAAGGTTGTCGTCGAAGCCGGTAAGAAGATCACCGTGCGTCAGGCGCGCCAGCTCCAGGAAAAGGGGCTGAAGGCGCTTCGCATGCAGGACGAGGAATTGCTCGGCCATTACATCGGCGAAGACCTGGTCAATCCGAAGACCGGCGAAATCTACGTCGAGGCGGGCGAAGAAATCACCGACAAGACGCTGGAAGCGGTGGAGGAGGCGGGCTTCAAGGAGCTGCCGGTCCTCGACATCGACCACATCAATGTCGGCGCTTACATCCGCAACACGCTCACGGTCGACAAGAACATGACGCGTGAAGACGCGCTGTTCGACATCTATCGCGTGATGCGCCCCGGCGAGCCGCCGACGGTGGATACCGCGTCGGCGATGTTCCAGTCGCTGTTCTTTGACTCGGATCGCTACGACCTCTCGGCGGTCGGCCGCGTGAAGATGAACATGCGCCTCGACCTCGACGCGCCGGATACCCATCGCGTGCTCCGCAAGGAAGACATCCTTGCGGTCATCAAGACGCTGGTGGACCTGCGCGACGGCAAGGGCGAAATCGACGACATCGACAATCTCGGCAATCGCCGCGTGCGTTCGGTCGGCGAACTCATGGAGAACCAGTACCGCATCGGTCTGCTTCGCATGGAGCGCGCGATCAAGGAGCGTATGTCGTCGGTCGATATCGACACCGTCATGCCGCAGGACCTGATCAACGCGAAGCCGGCTGCGGCCGCGGTTCGCGAATTCTTCGGCTCCTCGCAGCTTTCGCAGTTCATGGACCAGACCAATCCGCTCTCCGAGATCACGCATAAGCGTCGTCTCTCGGCGCTTGGACCGGGCGGTCTGACGCGTGAACGCGCGGGCTTCGAAGTCCGCGACGTGCATCCGACGCATTACGGGCGCATCTGCCCGATTGAAACGCCGGAAGGTCCGAATATCGGACTGATCAACTCGCTCGCGACCTACGCGCGCGTGAACAAGTACGGCTTTGTCGAAACGCCTTATCGCAAGGTGAAGGACGGCCGCGTCACCGACGAGGTCATCTATCTCTCGGCGATGGAAGAGGCGCGCTACACCGTCGCTCAGGCGAATGCCGAGATGGACGCCAAGGGCCGCTTCACCGAAGACCTGATCATCTGCCGTCACGCGGGCGAAGTGCTCCCGGTGGCGCGCGACAAGGTCGACTACATGGACGTCTCGCCGAAGCAGCTCGTTTCGGTCGCGGCCGCGCTCATCCCGTTCCTTGAGAACGACGACGCGAACCGCGCGCTCATGGGCTCGAACATGCAGCGTCAGGCCGTGCCGCTGGTGAAGGCGGATGCGCCCTTCGTCGGCACCGGCATGGAAGGCGTTGTGGCGCGTGACTCAGGCGCTGCCATCGGCGCACGCCGCACCGGCGTCATCGATCAGGTCGACGCAACCCGTATCGTTATCCGCGCGACCGAAGAAGCCGACCCGACCAAGCCCGGCGTCGACATCTATCGGCTGATGAAGTTCCAGCGTTCCAACCAGAACACCTGCATCAACCAGCGCCCGCTCGTGCGCGTCGGCGATCAGGTGAAGAAGGGCGACATCATCGCTGACGGTCCCTCGACCGATCTTGGCGAACTCGCACTCGGCCGCAACGTGCTCGTCGCGTTCATGCCGTGGAATGGCTACAACTTCGAGGACTCGATCCTGCTCTCCGAGCGGATCGTGAAGGACGACGTGTTCACCTCCATCCACATCGAAGAATTCGAAGTGATGGCGCGCGACACGAAGCTCGGACCTGAGGAAATTACGCGCGACATTCCGAACGTGTCGGAAGAAGCGCTGAAGAGCCTCGACGAAGCAGGCATCGTCTATATCGGCGCGGAAGTGCGCGCCGGTGACATCCTCGTCGGCAAGATCACCCCGAAGGGCGAAAGCCCGATGACGCCGGAAGAAAAGCTTTTGCGCGCCATCTTCGGTGAAAAGGCTTCCGACGTTCGCGATACCTCGCTGCGCGTGCCGCCTGGCGTTCAGGGCACGGTGGTCGAAGTGCGCGTGTTCAACCGTCACGGCGTCGACAAGGACGGACGTGCGCTTGCGATCGAACGCGAGGAAATCGAACGCCTTGCCAAGGACCGCGACGACGAACAGGCGATCCTCGACCGCAACGTCTATGGCCGTCTGGCGGAGCTCCTTGAGAACCGTCAGGGTATTGCCGGTCCGAAGGGCTTCAAGAAGGACACCAAGATCACCCGCGCGGTGCTCGACGAGTATCCGCGTTCGCAGTGGTGGCAGTTCGCCTCGCCGAACGACAAGCTGATGGCCGAGATCGAAGCCATCCGTAACCAGTATGACGAGTCGAAGAAGGGCCTTGAACAGCGCTTCCTCGATAAGGTCGAGAAGCTGCAGCGTGGCGATGAATTGCCGCCCGGCGTGATGAAGATGGTCAAGGTCTTCGTCGCGGTGAAGCGCAAGATCCAGCCCGGCGACAAGATGGCCGGCCGTCACGGCAACAAGGGCGTGGTGTCGAAGATCGTGCCGCTCGAGGACATGCCTTTCCTCGATGACGGTACGCATGTCGACATCGTGCTCAATCCGCTGGGCGTGCCTTCGCGCATGAACGTTGGGCAAATTCTTGAGACGCATCTGGGCTGGGCGTGTGCCGGTCTTGGCGCGCGCATCGGCCAGGCGGTCGATGCGTATTACGCCAAGCACGACACCAAGCAGCTCAAGGAGACGCTCAAGAAGGTCTATGGCGAAGACGAAACCATCAAGTCGCTGAACGAAAGCGGCCTCGTGGAGCTCGGCGAAAATCTGCGCCGTGGCGTTCCGATCGCAACGCCGGTGTTCGACGGTGCGAAGGAAGCCGATATCGAGCAGATGCTCGATCTCGCCGGCCTCGACCATTCCGGCCAGTCGACGGTGTTCGACGGACGCACGGGCGATCAGTTCGATCGTAAGGTGACGGTGGGCTACATCTACATGCTCAAGCTGCACCATCTTGTGGACGACAAGATCCACGCCCGTTCGATCGGCCCGTACTCGCTCGTTACCCAGCAGCCGCTGGGCGGCAAGGCGCAGTTCGGCGGACAGCGTTTCGGCGAAATGGAAGTGTGGGCGCTCGAAGCTTACGGCGCTGCATACACCTTGCAGGAAATGCTGACGGTGAAGTCGGACGACGTCGCAGGCCGTACCAAGGTCTACGAAGCGATCGTGCGCGGCGACGACACGTTCGAAGCGGGTATCCCGGAAAGCTTCAACGTGCTGGTCAAGGAAATGCGCTCGCTCGGCCTCAACGTCGACCTGCACAATTCCAAGCTGCAGAGCGGCGGCATGTCCGAGGCGGCCGAATAAAATTTTCGACGGTTGCGGGGCGGCGATTGCGCCGTCCCGATCCTCTCGAAACGCATATGCGGCCCTGATGGCGGTTTCGCCCCACGGCCGAGGAGAAGACGATGAACCAAGAAATTATGAATCTGTTCAGCCCGCAGGTGCCGGCGCAGGTTTTCGATCAGATCAAAATCTCGATCGCGAGCCCGGAAAAGATTCTCTCCTGGTCGTACGGCGAAATCAAAAAGCCGGAGACGATCAATTACCGCACGTTCAAGCCGGAACGTGACGGCCTGTTCTGCGCGCGCATCTTTGGCCCGATCAAGGATTACGAATGCTTGTGCGGCAAGTACAAGCGCATGAAGTACAAGGGCATCATCTGCGAGAAGTGCTCGGTCGAGGTGACGCTGTCGCGCGTTCGTCGCGAGCGCATGGGCCATATCGAGCTTGCAGCGCCGGTCGCGCATATCTGGTTCTTGAAGTCGCTGCCGAGCCGCATCGGGTTGCTTCTCGACATGACGCTGAAAGATCTCGAGCGCATTCTCTATTTCGAATATTACGTCGTCCTTGAGCCGGGTCTCACCCCGCTTGAGGATCGCCAGCTGCTGTCCGAGGACGAGTACCTCAAGGCGCAGGACGAATTCGGCCAGGACAGCTTCACCGCCATGATTGGCGCGGAAGCGATCCGCGAAATGCTCAAGGGCATGGACCTTGAGAAGCTCGCTGCCGATATCCGTGTCGAAATCTCGGAAGCGACCACCGAACTCAAGCCGAAGAAGCTTGCGAAGCGTCTGAAGCTGATCGAGGCATTCACCCAGTCCGGCAACAAGCCGGAATGGATGATCCTGACGCAGGTGCCGGTCATTCCGCCGGATCTTCGTCCGCTCGTTCCGCTGGACGGCGGCCGCTTTGCCACATCGGATCTGAACGATCTTTATCGCCGCGTCATCAACCGCAACAATCGGTTGAAACGCCTTATTGAACTTCGCGCACCGGACATCATCATCCGCAACGAGAAGCGCATGCTTCAGGAAGCGGTCGATGCGCTGTTCGACAACGGCCGCCGCGGCCGCGTCATCACCGGCGCCAACAAGCGCCCGCTGAAGTCGCTCGCCGACATGCTGAAGGGCAAGCAGGGCCGGTTCCGTCAGAACCTGCTCGGCAAGCGCGTCGACTATTCGGGCCGTTCGGTGATCGTGGTCGGTCCCGAACTCAAGCTGCATCAGTGCGGCCTGCCGAAGAAGATGGCGCTCGAATTGTTCAAGCCGTTCATCTATTCGCGGCTCGACGCCAAGGGTCTGTCCACCACCGTGAAGCAGGCGAAGAAGCTCGTCGAAAAAGAGAAGCCCGAGGTTTGGGATATTCTCGACGAAGTCATTCGCGAGCATCCGGTGCTGCTGAACCGTGCGCCGACGCTGCATCGTCTCGGCATTCAGGCGTTCGAGCCGGTGCTGATCGAAGGCAAGGCGATCCAGCTTCATCCGCTGGTTTGCGCTGCGTTCAACGCCGACTTCGACGGCGACCAGATGGCCGTGCACGTTCCGCTGTCGCTTGAAGCGCAACTGGAAGCGCGCACGCTCATGATGTCGACCAACAACATCCTGCATCCGGCGAACGGCGCACCGATCATCGTGCCGTCGCAGGACATCGTGCTTGGCCTCTATTACCTGTCGATCATGACCGACGGCGAGCCTGGCGAAGGCAAGGCGTTCGGCGAAATCCACGACATCGAACACGCGCTGCACGAGAAGGTGATCTCGCTGCACACGAAGATTCGTTATCGCTGGGATGGTCTGGACGAGAAGGGCAAGCCGGTCCGCAGGTGGTACGAAACCACTCCGGGCCGCGTGCTGCTCGGTCAGGTTCTGCCGAAGAACCCGAAGGCGCCGTTCGACGTCGTCAACAAGCTGATGACCAAGCGCGAAATCTCGAACATGATCGACACCGTCTACCGCCATTGCGGTCAGAAGGACACGGTCATCTTCTGCGATCGCATCATGGCGCTCGGCTTCCATCACGCCTTCAAGGCGGGCATCTCGTTCGGCAAGGACGACATGGTCGTGCCGGGCGCGAAGTGGAAGATCGTCGACGATACCCGCACGCTCGCGAAGGAATTCGAGCAGCAATATAATGACGGCCTGATCACGCAGGGTGAGAAGTACAACAAGGTGGTCGACGCCTGGTCGAAATCGACCGACAAGATCGCCGACGAGATGATGAAAGAAATTTCGGCGGTGAAGAAGGTCGAAGGCCAGCGCGAGAAGCAGATCAACTCGATCTACATGATGGCTCACTCCGGCGCGCGTGGCTCGCCGGCGCAGATGCGTCAGCTTGCCGGTATGCGCGGCCTTATGGCCAAGCCGTCGGGCGAGATCATCGAAACGCCGATCATCTCGAACTTCAAAGAGGGCCTGTCGGTTCTCGAATACTTCAACTCGACCCACGGTGCCCGTAAGGGCCTCGCGGACACCGCATTGAAGACCGCGAATTCCGGCTACCTGACACGCCGTCTCGTCGACGTGGCGCAGGACTGCATCATTACGTCCTTCGACTGCAACACGAAGGCGGGCATCCGCGTTCGCGCCATCATCGATTCCGGCACGGTCGTCGCTTCGCTCGCGACACGTATCCTCGGCCGCACCACGGCGGAGGATGTGAAGGACCCGGCATCCGGCAAGACGGTGATGAAGCGCGGCACGCTGCTTGGCGAACGTGAGGTCGACGCCATCGTTCAGGCGGGCGTGCAGGAATTGCGCATCCGCTCGGTGCTGACCTGCGAACTGACAAACGGCGTGTGCGGCGCATGCTACGGGCGCGATCTTGCCCGCGGCACTCCGGTCAACATGGGTGAGGCGGTCGGCGTGATCGCGGCCCAGTCGATTGGCGAGCCGGGCACCCAGCTCACCATGCGTACGTTCCACATCGGCGGCGCTGCCCAGATCAACGAGCAATCGTTCATCGAAAGCAACTTCGACGGCAAGGTGAAGCTGAAGAACAAGGACAAGACCAAGGGCACGGCGAAGAACTCGGACGGCGATCTCGTCGTCATGAGCCGCAACGTCACGCTCGCGGTGGTCGATCCCGACGGCACGGAGCGCGCGACGCACCGTCTGCCTTACGGCGCGCGTCTGCGTGTCGATGAAGGTGACATGGTGACACGCGGCCAGCGCATGGCCGAGTGGGATCCGTACACGCGCCCGATCCTCACCGAAGTCGACGGCACCGTCGAGTTCGAGGATCTGGTCGAAGGCGCATCGCTTGCCGAAACCCTCGACGAGTCGACGGGCATCGCCAAGCGCGTGGTCATCGACTGGCGCACATCGAGCCGCAGCCAGGATCTTCGTCCCTCGATGGTGATCCAGGAGAAGGGCAAGGTCCTGAAGCTCGCCCGCGGCGGCGAAGCCCGTTACGCATTGGCGATCGACGCCATTCTGTCGGTCGATGCCGGCGTGCAGGTGCGTGCAGGCGACGTGATCGCGCGTATCCCGACCGAAAGCGCCAAGACGCGCGACATCACCGGCGGTCTGCCGCGGGTGGCGGAGCTGTTTGAGGCGCGCCGGCCGAAGGAAGCCGCTGTCATCGCCGAGATCAACGGCACGATCCGCTTTGGCCGCGACTACAAGAACAAGCGGCGCATTTCGATCGAGCCGAGCGAGAAGAACGCAGAGCCGGTCGAGTACCTGATCCCGAAGGGCAAGCACATCCACTTGCAGGACGGCGACGTGGTGGAGAAGGGCGACAATATCGTGGAGGGCAATCCCGCTCCGCACGACATTCTCGCGATCAAGGGCGTCGAGGAGTTGGCGGCGTATCTCGTCAACGAAATCCAGGACGTCTACCGGCTCCAGGGCGTTGCGATCAACGACAAGCACATCGAAGTGATCGTTCGCCAGATGCTGCAGAAGGTTGAGATCGACGACGCGGGCGAAAGCGATCTGATCAAGGGCGATCAGATGGACCGCATCGAACTCGACGAGCTCAACGCGAGGATCGTGGCCGACGGCAAGAAGCCGGCGGTTGGTCATCCGGTTCTGCTAGGCATCACCAAGGCGTCGCTGCAGACCCGTTCGTTCATCTCCGCGGCATCGTTCCAGGAGACGACGCGCGTGCTCACCGAAGCTGCCGTCAACGGCAAGTCGGACACGCTCGACGGTCTCAAGGAGAACGTCATCGTGGGCCGCCTGATCCCGGCTGGTACCGGTGCGATGATGAACGAGCTTCGTGGCATCGCCGCCAAGCGCGATACCCTCATCCTCGAGGAGCGCGAGAAGGAAGCGGCGAAAGCCGCGGCCAAGGCGGAGAAGGAAGCCGCCAAGCTCACCGCCGCCGAATAGTCCTTTCGGCTTAGGCGCAACGAATGCAAAAGGCCGCCCCTCGGGGCGGCCTTTTTGTTTGAGCCGCAGAATGGGCTCTTTATTCAAGCTGCCAGTTTTCGGCCATCAATAGCGTTAACGCGCCTTAGCGAGGTGTCACCAACCGCGAAGACATTTGCGTAAATTTTTCCGGGCATTCTTGCGTTCGTTAGCCTTCAAGGATGTCCCGGCCGTTTGATGTGGCTGTCTCGACCGGGACGCTTGAGGGCAGGAGGATGATCATGATCGAGAACAGAAAAAGCGTCCGACATCGCGTCTTCAAGGCAGCGATCATCGAGTTCAACCGCGCCGGCGGGATCAGCTGCACGGTCCGCAACATCTCCGACGGCGGCGCCTGCGTCGACGTCGCAAGCCCGATCGGCATCCCGGACGAGTTCGACCTGCATATCGCAAGTGACCGGCGGACCATCCCGTGCCATCGCGTCTGGATGGGCGGAGGCCGCATGGGCGTTTCCTTCCGCGGACCGCTCGCGGCCTAGCCGGGCCGGA
>CAMBBO010000046.1 GCA_945862935.1 Pseudorhodoplanes sinuspersici
GAGGATGAAGAAGACGCCCGCGACCAGATAGAGCAGCGCGGCGAGGTTGGCGGACATCAGGCGGTCCTCACTTCTTTTTCTTCTGGTACATCGCGAGCATGCGCTGCGTGACCAGGAAGCCGCCGAAGATATTTACCGAGGCGAGGACCAGCGCGATGAAACCGAGAATACGCGCCCAGACCGGGCCAGAGCCGCCCGCCATCGGCACGCCGACCGCGAGTAGTGCGCCGACCACGATCACCGAGGAGATCGCGTTCGTCACCGACATCAGCGGCGTGTGCAAAGCAGGCGTCACCGACCAGACGACGTAATAGCCGACGAACACGGCCATGACGAAAATCGAGAGGCGAAAGACGAACGGATCGACTGCGGCAACGTCATGCATCTGCCAATCTCCTTAAGCCGCCGTCTTCGGCTTGAAATTCGGATGGATCACCGCGCCGTCGCGCGTGAGCGCTGTACCCTTGATGAGTTCGTCGTCCCAGTTGATCGCAAGCTGCTTTTCCTTCTTGTCGATCATGGTTTCGAGGAAGGTCAGCAAATTCTTTGAATAAAGCGCTGAGGCCGAGGCCGCGAGCCGTCCCGGCACGTTAGCGTAGCCGACGATCTTCACGTCGTTCACTTCAGCGACCTGCCCGAGCTTTGCGCCATCAACATTGCCGCCGCGCTCGACCGCAAGATCGACCAGCACCGATCCCGGCCGCATCGACTTCACCATTTCGGCAGAGACGAGCTTTGGCGCGGGACGCCCCGGAATGAGCGCGGTGGTGATGACGATGTCCTGCTTCTTGATGTGCTCGGCGACGAGAGCGGCCTGCTTCGCCTGATAGTCTTTCGACATTTCCTTGGCGTAGCCGCCGGCTGTCTCAGCCTGCCTGAATTCATCATCCTCGACCGCGATGAATTTCGCGCCGAGCGACTGCACTTGTTCTTTCACGGCCGGGCGCACGTCGGTCGCGGTCACGATGCCGCCGAGGCGGCGCGCGGTCGCAATCGCCTGCAGGCCCGCAACGCCGACACCCATCACAAAAATCTTTGCGGCGGGAACGGTGCCCGCAGCTGTCATCATCATCGGCAGCGCGCGGCCATATTGCTCGGCGGCGTCGATCACCGCGCGATAGCCCGCAAGGTTTGCCTGCGAGGAAAGAACGTCCATCGACTGCGCGCGCGTGATGCGCGGCATCAATTCCATTGCGAAGGCGACCACGCCCGCGTCCGCGAGCATCTTCAGTGCAGCGTCGTTGCCGTAAGGGTCCATGATGGCGGCGACGAGCGCGCCCTTCTTGTAACCCTTGAGATCGTCGGCCGAAGGGCGGCGAACTTTCAGGACGACATCGGCGTCCTTCGTCGCATCCGTGGTCACTGTCGCGCCCGCGGTGGTGAACTCAGCGTCGGGAATGCCGGAGGCTATCCCTGCGCCCTTCTCAACCGCGACCTGCGCACCCAGCGCGATCATCTTCTTGACGGTTTCGGGCGTGCCCGCGACCCGCGGCTCGCCGGCCTCGGTTTCCCGCGCGATGGCAATACGCATGACGCTCACTCCTGCCGAAATCGGGCGATCAGCTCATAACCGAATAGGTGAAGCAGAGCGCCGAGACGGCGAAGGCGGTGACGATGCCGCCGCGCGTTCCGGTCGCAAGGCCGTGGACAAGGCCGATGGTCGCAATCACGAAAACCACCAACGCGCCGATCAGCCAGTGGCTGGTCAGCCCGACAATCCCGAGACCGAGCACGATGCAGATGACGTGCAGCGCGCCGACGAACGAGTAATGGATGAAACTCTCGTAAGTGCTTTCGTGCTCACGGTAATCGTTGCCGTCGGCAGCGGTGTAGGCAACTTCGGAATGGTCAGCCATCGCGGTCCCCTGAAATCCAAGAAAGTCGCCACGGGGTTACCGCAATTGCGCGTTCAGGGCAATCGCGGACGCGTTTCAGCCGCCGTTTGGGGATTGCAGCCCCACCCGCGCCAGGGCGGCGTTCTGCCGCTCTGTCACATCGCTGACACTGAAATTCTCAATCGCCTCGTTGAACAGCCGGAAATAGTTCAACTCGGCTTTCAGGTGCAGGAAGACGCCGCCAAGACCGATGGCCGCGCGGTCCATGAACACGAATTCGCGCGGGATCGTCACCGGGCCTTTTTCCTTGAGCGCCTGATGCACCCGGAAGGCTTCGCGTCGGCCATATTCGGACGGCTTTACCCCGTCCGCGATGGAGCGCACCCGGTCGTCGAGCAGCGGACCGTAGATGAAACGCGCCCAGATATTGAGCACGTCGATCAGATCGCGCTTTAAGTCCTTGAAGCCCCATGTCTCGTAAGCGTGGACCACACGCGCATCGTCGCCAGTCAGAAGCCCCTTATAGAGATCGACCACGCCACCGACGAAAGCCGGGGGGAAAATACGGATGCAGCCATAATCGAGAAGGTTGATGCCATGCGGCGCGCCATCGCGTTCGAACACGGTGTAATTGCCAAGATGCGGATCGCCGTGGATCACGCCGAAGCGGCTGAACGGAAACCACCACGCGGTGAACATCGCGGCCGCGATCCTGTTGCGCGCTTCGAGCGAAGCATCCTTGTGCGTGAGCAGTTTGCTGCCTTCGAGCCAGTCGAGCGTCAGCAGGCGCCCGGTCGATATTTCCGGCCATACATTCGGCACGCGCACGGCGTCGGTGTGAACAAGCATCTCCTGATACAGCGCGACGTGCTTCGCCTCACGCACATAGTCCAGTTCCTCGCGGATGCGGTCGGAGATTTCGTTGCCGATCTCGGTAGGGTCAATCGCGGGCTCAAGCCTGCGATAGAGCGCGAACAGCATCTGCAACTGGTTGAGGTCGGCTTCGACCGCCGACTGCATGTCGGGATATTGCAGCTTGCAGGCAAGCGTCTTGCCGTCGAGCGAGGCCGCGCGATGCACCTGCCCCAACGACGCTGCCGCCGCAGGCTGATGCTCGAACGAACCGAACTTCGCCTGCCACTCAAGCCCAAGCTCCGCGCTCATGCGCCGCTTCACGAACGACCAGCCCATCGGCGGCGCTTCGCTCTGAAGCTTCGCAAGCTCGATGGTGTATTCAGGCGGGATCGCTTCCGGAATCGTGGCGAGAAGCTGCGCCACTTTCATGATCGGACCTTTCAGCCCGCCGAGCGCAGCCCCAAGGGCCGCGGCATTTTTTCCACGATCCATCCCAAGCCCGAGGAACCGCGCACCCGCAATGCGGGCTGCAACGCCGCCGACATTCGTGCCGACCCGCGCATAGCGCGCGGCACGGGCGGAGAAACGATTGGCTTCATTGTCGGGAGGCGGCATCGGAACGAAGGTAGGAACGAAGTGCGAAGAAAGCGAGGCTCTATTTGTGTAATTGGCCGCGCCGAAATTTCGCATCAAGTTCCGCACACCCAGCCCTAACCTCGGCAGGCGCTGCAGGCTCCCCGCCCGCCGCGCGAATGAGCGTCACCGCCTCTTCCACAAGCCCACGATTGGTTTCCTTCACACCCCACGGACGATCTTCAAGCCCGACTCGAATGTGCCCGCCGCGCGCAACAGCGGGAGCAATCAGCGGGCGAATGTCGACGCCCAGCCCTGCGGCCATCCATGGCGCGCCGGAATCGCATTCGGAAAGCAGCGCCAGAAGCGTGTCGAGATATTTTTCCTTCGGCGGAAAGCCGAAACAGAATTCGTCCGCAAACATGAAACGATAAACCGGCACAGGCACGCGCGGCATCGTGTTCGCCTTCGCAGCACCCAGACGCAAACATCCTGCTTCATAAATCGCATAGCTCGGCCGCACGCTGTATTCGGATGCGATCCTCATGCCTTCGTAAAAATGTTCGTCGGGATTGAAATAAGTGTAGCCGGCTTCGCCGCGCGCAACCTCATCGAAGCGGGTGAAGATTGCCGAGCCCGGATCGATCACTGCCCACTCGGCAAGCCCGTTCTGCGCGAGCTTTTCCAGATGCCGATAGCGCTCCTGCGCGCTGCGCAGTTCCCCCGCATAGCCTGAGCCGGTGATCGGCAGCGTCGGATATACAATCGCGTCGCATTGCGCGCGGATGCCTTCGATCAACGGCGCATAGATTTCGTAAGAGTCCTTCTGCCGCCCGGTCGCCTCATCGTAGGCATGCAGGTGGATGATGGCCGCGCCCGCTTTCGCGCAGGCAACGCCGTCCGCGATGATCTCATCTTTGGTGATTGGAATTGCAGGCTGGCGCTCGCGCGTCCACGCGCCATTGATCGCAGCCTCGATCCATATTTTGCCCATGCGGGGAAGATTACTCGGGTGCCTTCCTCTGTTCCAGTTCGGCTGCGCGCAATTGCCGCCGATCACAACGCTGTAAGGGGCGGGAAGCAAAGGGCCGGAACGGGGTTAATCCATCAGGGCCGCGCTGTTCGCGTAGCCCGCATAAGACAGGGAGATTCACCCAATGTGCGATCAAGATCATTTTGACGACGACGTAGCCGAATTCGAAAAGCGCGGCCTCGTCACACGCCGCCAGTTCGGCGTGCTGGTCGGCGCTGGCGTCTGCATGGCGTTGCCGAAAGTCGCAAACGCGGTCGCCGTGACTGAAACCGAAGTGACGATCAAGACTCCAGATGGCGATTGTGACGCGTACTTTGTCCATCCGGCGAGCGGCGCAGCACCGGGCGTTATTTATTGGCCGGACATTTTCGGTTTGCGCCCCGCCTCACGGCAAATGGGGAAGCGGCTTGCCGAGTCCGGCTATTCGGTACTCGTGGTCAATCCGTTCTATCGGCAGAAGAAGGCGCCGACCGCTGAAAAAGGCGGAGCCACTCCGATCCCGGAACTCATGCCGTTGGCGCAAGCCTTGAATGAAACCACGCACATGACGGATGCGAAGGCATTCGTCGCGTGGCTCGACAGCCAGCCGCAGGTCGCAAAAAACAAGAAAATCGGCGCGCAGGGTTATTGCATGGGTGGACCAATGGCCATCCGCACGGCGCTCGCGGCTCCCGATCGTGTTGGCGCGGTAGCGACGTTCCATGGCGCGCGCCTTGTCGCCGACGGGCCGAACAGCCCGCACCTGCAGGCGGCGGCGACGAAGGCGCAGTATCTGATCGCGATTGCGCAAAACGACGATGAGCGTGCGCCGAACGACAAGACCACGATCAAGGACACGCTTGCGAAAGCGAACGTGCCGGCAGAAGTCGAGGTCTATAAGGGCGCGCATGGATGGTGCCCGCCGGACACGCTCGTCTACAACCAGCCGGAAGCAGACAGAGCCTGGACGCGCCTGCTGGCGCTGTACGGCAAGGCGCTCGCGTAAGAACTAAAACGTCAGGGCGATCGCAAAGCGACGCCCTGACGTTTATTTGCCTTCCAGCGTTTCCAGTTCCGCGATCATGCCTTCGATCATCGAAAGCCCGGTCTGCCAGAATTTCGGATCGCGCGCATCGAGCCCGAAGGGCTTGAGCAATTCGGAATGATGCTTGGTGCCGCCCGCCGAAAGCATTTCGAGATAACGCTCGGCAAATCCGCTCTCGGTATTCTGGTAAACCGCATAGAGCGAATTCACGAGGCAATCGCCGAACGCATACGCGTAAACGTAGAACGGCGAATGGATGAAGTGCGGGATGTAGCTCCAGAACGTCTCGTAACCGGGCCGAATGTCGATCGACGGTCCAAGGCTCTCGCGCTGAACCTTCATCCAGATTTCACCGATCTTCTCGGAGGTCAGTTCGCCGTTCTTGCGCTCAAGATGCAGTTCGCGCTCGAACGTATAGAACGCAACCTGACGCACCACCGTATCGATCATGTCCTCGACCTTAGCGGCGAGCATCGCCTTGCGTTCGGTCTTGTTCGCGGTGGCGGCAAGTAATTTCTGGAAGGTCAGCATTTCGCCGAACACGCTCGCGGTTTCCGCAAGCGTTAGCGGCGTCGGCGCCATCAGCGCGCCGTTCGGTGCTGCGAGCACCTGATGCACGCCGTGGCCAAGCTCGTGCGCGAGCGTCATCACGTCGCGCGGCTTGCCTTGGTAATTCAGCAGCACATAGGGATGCGCGGACGGCACGGTCGGATGCGCGAACGCGCCCGGCGCCTTGCCCGGACGCACCGGCGCGTCGATCCAGCTCTTGTCGAAAAACTGCTGCGCGATTTCCGAAAGCTTCGGCGAGAACGCGGCATAGGCCGTGAGCACGGTGTCGCGCGCTTCCGGCCACGCGATGGTTCGCATCGCGACCTTCGGCAACGGCGCATTGCGATCCCAATGCGGTAACGCCTTCTTGCCGAACCATTTCGCCTTCAGCGCATAATAACGATGCGACAATCGCGGATAGGCCGCGCGCACCGCCGACACGAGTGCATCGACAACCTCGCGCTCGACGCGGTTCGACAGATGCCGCGCATCGGCGACATCCTTGAACCCGCGCCAGCGGTCGGAGATTTCTTTATCCTTCGACAGCGTGTTCGTAATCAGCGTGAACAGCCGGATGTTTTCTTTGAACGTCTTGGCGAGCGCCTCGGCTGCGGACTTGCGGACTTTCTCGGAAGGGTCCTGCAACATGTTCAGCACGAGTTCGATTGCGAGCTTCTTGCCGTTCACGTCGAAGCGCAGGCTCGCCATCGTCTCGTCGAACAGCCGGTTCCACGCCGAATAAGAGCTGACCGACTTTTCGTGGAAGAGCTGCTCGATACGATCTTCGAGCTGGTACGGCTTTTCCTTGCGGACATCCTCCAACCACGGCCGGTAATGAGCGAGGGAAGAATCCTCCATCGCCTTGTCCAGAACAACGTCCTCCACGCGGTTTAATTCGAGCGTGAAGAACAGAAGATGCAGCGACATCGCGGTAATTCGTTCCTGCACGTCGCCGTAGAATTTCGCGCGGATCGGATCGGTGGTATTCCCGGAATACAAAAGTCCCGCATAGGAAATCAGCCGCCCGAGCCGATCCTCGATCGCTTCATAGCGGCGCACGGCGTCGCTGAGTTTCTTTCCGCCATCGGGTGCCGCCGCAATTGCAGCGAGCCGCCCCATGAAATCTTTTTCAAAAACAATGCACTCGGCTTCCGAGCGTTCGAGGTCGGATTTGACCTGCGGGGAATCCATCGACGGATAAAGGTCCGTCAGATTCCATTCCGGGAGCGCGCCCAGTTTCGGCGCTGCGGATTTCGCCTTTGCCGGGACTTTCGCCTTGGCTTTCGGCGCCGGCTTGCGCGCGGGTTTGACGGCCTTGCGGGTCGATGAAGCTGGCATGGGATTCCGGGATTGCGGAGCCGAAGGCTCGGGGAAAATCGTCGTAACGGGATATCGGGCCTGTCCGCTGCCCATGCAAGCGGCGATTCTGGCGTTTTACGGGCGGCCGGGCCGCCCGTGCCGCGTTCGCCTTCACATCTCGTTAAGGCAATGCGGCCAAGGTGCCTCGAAACGACACAAGTTCCGTTGCGGAGAGCACCATGGCCGAAGGCATTCTCATCATCGAAGACGATCCGGTTCAGCGGCGGCTGCTAGACAACATGGTGCGCAAGTTCGGCTACGAGCCGATCCTCGCCGAAGGCGGCGAGGAAGCAGCACGTCTCATGGCGGCCCCGGACGGCCCGCGCATCGATTGCGTGATCCTCGACCTCGTCATGCCCGACCTCGATGGCCTGGGCCTGCTCGGGCGGATGCGCGAACAGGGCAGTACGCTTCCCGTCATCGTCCAGACGGCGCATGGCGGCATCGACAACGTCATCTCGGTGATGCGCGCGGGCGCCATCGACTTCGTAGTGAAACCAGTCAGCCCGGAGCGGCTTCAGGTGTCACTACGCAACGCGCTGAATGCGAGCGCGCTCGCCGGCGAATTGCAGCGGCTCAAGCGCAGTCGCACTGGCGAACTTACTTTCAAGGATATCGTCACGCGCAGCCCCGCGATGCTTGCCGTGCTGCGAAATGCGGAAAAGGCGTCCACCTCCACGATCCCTGTGCTGATCGAAGGCGAATCTGGCGCGGGCAAGGAATTGATCGCACGCGCGATCCACGGATCGGGCGAGCGGAAATCAAAACCCTTCGTCGCGGTCAATTGCGGCGCGATCCCGGACAATCTTGTTGAGTCCATCCTGTTCGGCCACGAGAAGGGCGCGTTCACCGGCGCGACCGATCGCCATGTCGGCAAATTCGCCGAAGCGCACGGCGGCACACTCTTTCTCGATGAGGTCGGCGAACTTCCGCTGACCGCGCAGGTGAAATTGCTACGCGCGCTACAGGACGGTGAGATCGAACCGGTCGGCTCGCGCAAATCGATGAAGGTCGAGGTGCGTGTGATCTCGGCGACCAACCGCAATCTAATCGCGGACGTGAAATCCGGGCGCTTCCGCGAAGACTTGTTCTATCGCCTGCACGTTTTCCCGATCGCCGTGCCGCCGCTGCGTGAACGGCGCGACGACATCCCTGATCTCGTCCGGCATTTCCTCGCGCGCTTCTGCGCCGAAGAAGGAAAGACCATCCGCACGGTCGCCGCCGACGCAATGGCGTTACTCAACGCCTTCCGCTGGCCGGGCAATGTGCGTCAGCTTGAGAATGCCGTGTTCCGCGCTGTGGTTCTGGCCGACGGCAACAGCATCGGCAGGGCGGAGTTTCCGCAGATCGCGGCGATGATGTCGACCGAACCCGGAATGGAGACCGCTCCCTCTTCAGCCGCAGGCGAAATGGCCGACGACCTTCCCTGCATCCCCATCACGGCGGGAATCGCCGCCGACGCCATGCCGATCGGCCAGCTTGGCGTGGAAGCGGCACTGGTTCTGCTCGACAAGCAGGGGCAGGTTCGCCCTCTGGAAGAGATCGAATCCGACCTGATCCGATTCGCCATTTCGCATTACCGGGGGCGCATGTCCGAGGTGGCGCGAAGACTGCGGATCGGCCGCTCGACCCTCTACCGGAAGCTCGAAAGCCTCGGACTGTCCGATTCCGGCACGGAACCCCGTAACCACCCCGTGGCTGCCGAGTGACACCCCCGAAATAACGTGAATAATGGCGGCGGCACATTGCCTCTGCCGCCATTTTGCCGTGTGGTCGGGACAACTGAGTGTGCTTAAAAGCATGCTCGGACCGTTGTCACTTTGGGAGAAATTCGATGCGCGGCTCTCGCTATGACCGCCTGCTGGCGGGCACTGCCCTGGCGCTGATTTTGGTCGCCTCGGCCCCGGCGATTTCCGTCGCCCAGGCCCCCGCCAAGACCGACACGGTCGTTCCGCTGCCGCATCCGGGCAACGCCGCGACCGACGCTGTCGCCCCCACACCTGCGGCCGCTCCCGCCGCACCGGCGACAATGGCAACCGCGCCTTCGACGCCAACTCCGGTCGCAGCCGATGCGACCCCGGCAATGGACCCGGCTGTTCTCAAGACGCTGACCGGCAAGGATCTAGTCAAGGCACCGATCGCGTCGAACCTTTCAACGGCGGACGCAGCCGTCGCCGACAAGGTGCGCGACCTTCTCGCCACCAAGGCCGACCGTTATTTCAGCCGCAAGAACGAGCGCAGCGCCGCCGAAGTTTTCTATCGTGATCGCGGCTTTGCTCCGCTCTGGATCGACAAGGGCGCGCCGTCCGCGCGCGCGACCGCAGCGATTGCGTATCTGCGCGGGGTCGATGCCGACGGCCTGTTCCCCGAAGATTATCCGACGCCGGAATTCAAGCCGGGCGATCCGGATGCGCTCGCCGATGCCGAACTGAAATACGTCAACACCGTGCTCGCTTTCACGCGTCATGCGCAGAACGGCCGCGTGCATTATTCGCGTGTCAGCGCCGACATTCTTTATCCGCTCGATGCGCCGGACCCGGCAGGCGCCCTTGATGGACTTGCTGGCGGACGCACAGTCGCGGAAACGCTGTCGAGCTATCTGCCGACGCATCCGCTGTACAAGAAGCTGAAGGAAAAGCTCGCCGAGGCGCGCAAGCAGGGTGGCGATGCCGCTCCTGCGCGCATCGTGCCCGGACTGACGCTGAAGACTGGCAAGACGCTGGTCGAAGACCCGCGCGTCCCGGCGTTGCGCAAGCGGCTCGGCCTGTCGGAAGGCTCCGACATGACCTACGACAAGGAACTGGAAGACGCCGTGAAGGCGTTCCAGAAGCAGCGCGGCATGCCTGCGACCGGTCAGCTAACCAACGCGACGGTCGAAGCGATGAATGGCCCGCGCCGTGACCGTGATGCCGACATCATCGTTGCCAACCTCGAGCGCTGGCGCTGGCTGCCGCACGATCTCGGCAAAGGCTACGTCATGCTGAACATTCCCGACTTCACCCTGAAGGTGATGAATAACGGGCAGCAGATCTGGACCACGAAGGTTGTCACCGGCAAGCCGGGACGCATGGCGACGCCGATGCTCACGGAAACGATGAAATTCATCACCGTGAACCCGACCTGGAACGTGCCGCCGTCGATCATCAATAACGAATACCTGCCGGCTTTGGCGCAGGATCCGGGCGCGCTTGAGCGCATCGGCCTGAAGATGGAAACGAACAAGGACGGCACGGTTCGCATCTACCAGCCGCCGGGAGCCGGCAATGCGCTCGGCCGCATCCGCTTCAACTTCCCGAACAAGTTCCTCGTGTACCAGCACGACACGCCGGACAAGAATTACTTCGCTCACGAAAAGCGCGCCTACAGCCACGGCTGCATGCGCGTGCAGTTCCCGGACAAGTACGCTGAAGTGCTGCTCGGGATCGCCAATCCGAAGGATGGCTACACCGCAGAACGCATCAACAGCATGTACGGAAAGGGCGAGGTCAACATCAACTTCGTCACGCCGATTCCGGTGCACATCACCTATCAGTCGGCCTTCGTCGATGACGCGGGCAAGCTGCAGATCCGTGAAGATATCTACGGCCGCGACGCTGCCTTGCTCGCGCTGCTCAAGGACGATCAGCGCAAGGGCGCCGATGTCGGGATTGAGCGCCGCGAGATCAGCGAGAAGCCGCAGGTCGCTCGCCTGCCGCAGCAGACGCCTTCGATCTTCAGCTGGTTCAATCGCCAGCCGGAACCCGCTCCGGCGGCAGTACGTAACACCCAGCGCCGTCCGCAGGGAGCCGAGCGTCCGCGCCAAGCGGAGAACAACGGCTTGTTCCGGATGTTCCGCTGATCTTCTGATCTCTGCAATCTGATACCGCGAAGGCCGGGCTCAATGCCCGGCCTTCGTGTTTGTGGAGCCCTGCGCGCATCAGCAGACGGTTAACCATTGCGACGCGGGAACTTCCCGAGCGGCGATATTTTGCCACACTCCACCATTACCGATGCGTCATCTGTTCGAGGGGTTGCGCTAAGTCCCCATTAACTCTGCCGATTTACCAAAGTCGTCAGGCATCCGCTGCGCGCGGGGCCTTGCTGATCTCCAGTCGGGACACCCAGTGCCAGGTTTGATCGCGCGCACGGCTTCAACACCCATCATCTTGAAATCCGCGGCACGCATCACGCTTGCCGCGTCGCTCATCGTCATTGGCAGCGACAGCGTGCAGAACGCGGTCGCCAACGGTGACACGCGTACGATCTCGTTCCGGCACATGCATACCGACGAGGATCTGACGGTCACCTACAAGCGCAACGGCCGTTATGACGACGCGGCGCTGAAGAAGATCAACCACATCATGCGCGACTGGCGGCGCAACGAAGAAGTCGCCATGGACCCGCAGTTGATCGATCTTGTCTGGGAGGTTCAGCGCGAGGTCCGCTCCACGGGCGCGATCCATGTCGTCTGCGGGTACCGCGCGCCGGGCACCAACGAGATGCTGCGCAAGCGCAGCCGCAATTCCGGCGTCGCGCGCTTCAGCCAGCATACGCAGGGCAAGGCGATGGACTTCTACATCCCCGGGGCCCCGATCGACGATTGGCGCGCTGGGGGCCTTCGCCTGCAGCGCGGCGGCGTCGGCTTCTATCCAACCTCCGGTTCGCCATTCGTGCATCTGGACGTCGGCAGCGTGCGCCACTGGCCGCGCATGACACACGATCAACTGGCGAAGGTGTTCCCGGACGGGCGCACTGTTCATGTGCCGACCGATGGCAAGCCGCTCGCGGGCTATGCGGTCGCGATGGCCGAGCTTGAAAAGCGCGGCGGCGATGTTCCGGCCGCGCGTATCGCAGCACCTGCCAAGCGCAACATCTTCGCCAAGCTGTTCGGCTTCGGCAAAGATCGCGACGAGGAGGAGGACGCCGAGGCCACTCTGCAGCAGGTCGCAGAGATTGCTCCGAAGGCAGCGCCTGCACCCGTCGCGCCGATCCGGCCGATGCCGGTCGCGGTTGAACAGCAGAAGGCAGCGCCGGTTGCTGTCGCAAACATTCCGCTCCCAAGATCCCGTGCCGTGCCTGCGCAGGTCGCAATGGCCGAGCCTGCGGCACCGCTCCCCGTCCGGCGCCCTGCGCAGGCCGCAAGTCTTTACACGCTCGCAGAAGCCCCGCGCCCGCCAGCGCCGATTCCGAATACCGGATTTGCGCAGCCGGAGAATGTTTTCGATTCACGCGGCTTCTGGCGCGGTACACCCGACGCCGTCGTAAGCAGCGATACCAAGGTTGAAGTCGCTTCAGCGGACGCAAAAGCGACCGGCAGCATCGGACCTTGGCCAGCGCCACCTGAGCGCGCGACGCCATCCGCAGGCGAGGCTGCAATCGGGTACGCGCCGCCTTCGGCCGAGAAGGTGGTCAAGCAAGCGCCGATGGGCGCTGCGATCCCCCGCGCCACCGCTATCGCTGCCGGAAACGGAATATCAATCGCCATGAAGGGCAGCGCGGAACCCGCAGCCGCCGAACCCGCCGCAGGTACATCGCGGCCTGCGATGTCATTCGACAATCCATGGCTGCGCGCGATGGTGCTGGCACCCAGCGTCAACACGATCACGACGATGGTATTTGGCGCGCTCGACATGCGAACCTTGCAGCCGCTGATGCGCCGCCCGGCTACGGCCGTTGCGATGTCGTTCTCCGCCGATCCGCACGGCGGCATGCGCACCGACAGTTTCACCGGCAACGCAATCGTATTCGTCGCCACGACCACATTTGTCGGACGCACCGCAGCTCTTCAGTAAGACCTTGAGACGGCGGCTACGCCGCCAGCATGCCAAGTGCGTGCAGGTAGGTTTCCAGGATCGCTTCGGCTTCCTGCCGCTCGTTCGCATCCTGCTTGCGCATCTTCACGATGGTGCGCAGAGCCTTCACGTCAAACCCGTTGACCTTGGCCTCGGCGAACACGTCGCGGATGTCGTCGGAAATCGCCTTCTTTTCCTCTTCGAGCCGCTCCACGCGCTCAATGATCGCTTTGAGCTGATCCTTGGCAAAGCGATGGGCGGTTTCTTCTTTTTCGGCGGCGGCGCTGGCCGGCATTTCAAAATCCTCCACGGAACTCAAGCAACGTCTGAGCAAGGAACGTCTGAGAGTGAAGGTTTTGCGAATGAGGGCTGTGGAATCAAGGCGAACGGCCAACCTACGCCCGTCATTCACAGGGTGTGTGGCCGGCGCGGAAAAAGTTTGACCGCGGCTTCCTAGGCTTTCTTCGCCGGCGCGGCCTTGCCGCCCTGCGTTGCGAGCTTCAGGGACAACAGCTCGTCGGGCTTGAAGTAGAACAGCTCGTCCTTCGGCGTTTCCATCGCGTGCACCCAGACGGCGAGATCGACCCCCATGTCGCGGAGGTATTTCTGGCATTGCGCCGAGATTCGCTGCGCCGAATCCATGCCATTGCCAGCGGTCACGCTACCCGGTGCAGCAAACACCTGATGCACGCCGATGGCCGCTTTCTCGCCCGCGCGCCGCTCGACACCACCGGCAAAAACCAGCGGGCAGGATGACGCACAATATTTCCCGCTCTCGACTTCGGTATTGAAATTCCTCTCACGAATGAGCTTGCCCATCCGTAGCGCGTCCTGCACCGAGCCGCCCGGCGAATGCAGCACGACAGTTTTTACATATGAGCCGCGCTTCTCGATTTCCGCCGCGAAGGTATCGGCGATGCCCGGCGTGATCGTTCCGGCGGCAATCAGCCTTCCGTCGCCGACAAGCTCGAACGTCATCGCCTGACCCAGCATCTTGTCGGAGACACGCAGCGGGCCGACGCGCTTGTCACCGCCCGTCCGCGAAGGCGCGAGCGGCTTGTCGGAGGGCTTTGCCGTGCCAGGCTGCGAAGGATCGCCAGACGGCTCGATTGCGGCCTGCTGTTCGGGCGCCTGCGACATTTCCCAATAGTCGAAACCAAGCACCGAGACAGTGCCGAGCAGCATCGCGCCGAACAACCAGTTCAGCACCGTGTCATCGGGCGTAGCGTGAAGCCACGCCGTGACACGCTCGCGCGCGGTGTCGGCCAAGGTCACGGCGTCAATCCTTCTTGCCGATGCGCGCGGTCGAAAGTGCTGTCACATTCTCGTCGCCCGCTGGTTCGGGCGCGATGGATGGTGCCTTGTCCTGCATACGCATTGCGGCACTCGCGACTTCTACTTCGCGGGCAAGCTGCAAGGCCGTCATGAGATCCGCTGCGCTCATCGTCGCAGCGCTCGGCTCCGGCATTCCTTCACGGCGGATACCTGCGTGAACGACACACAGGATCAGCACCAGCACAGCAGGCATCAGGTCGATGGAGATCGCACCTGCCCAGCTTGGGATGAAATCACTTGCGTAACGCAGCACGGCCTCCGCCGGCGAGAGCGACTGGAAACGCGTGGGCTCGACCGTTTCGAGCGCCACGATCTTGTCCGCCGCAGCCGACAATGCAGCGGCCTGAGCCTGCACCGCGCCTTCGACCTTTCCGACAACACTCGTCTGCCGTTCGGCGAGATCGAGCGACCGCCCGCCCGCCGCCGGTGCAATGAAGCCCGCGGTCAAACCGTCCGCCGCGCGTTTTACCGCTGGCGCGACCGAGGTCTGCTGCAACGACGCGATCGTGCCCATCAGCGCCATCGCTTCGGACCCGAACGCATCGCTGCGCGCACTGATTGGCCCCTTGTCGGAAACGAGTGTCCGCATCTTCTCCAGATGCTTGCCGCCCTTCTCGAACAAAGCCTTCACGCGGTCGCCAGAATTGGTGACTTCGGTCGAAAGATTGCCAAGCTGGTTCGACATCTGCGTCAGAAGCTGCACCACCGTACCCGAACCGGACGTGCCGGTGAGCGAACCGGATTTTTCCGCATCGGCGAGCTTGGAGAAGCGCGTCGTCGCCATTTGAATGTCGGGAAGCAGGCTCTGCGCCGCGAGCGCATTGGAATGCGCGCGGTCGAGATCGCGGGTGTAAGCCTGCACGGCATTGCCGAGATGCTGCTGGATCGCGGCGGCACCCGCGAGCGCCGAGGCATTCAGCCACGCCGACATGGCGATAATCATGCAGGAACCGAGGAGCATGCAGCCGAACAGCAGGCCACGGCTTCGCTGGTCGCGCGTATGCGGCAGGAACCGCATCAGATACGTCCAGAACGCATAAATGCCGATCGACACTGCGACCGAATAGATGACGGCTGCAAAGAACACGACGGTCGCATTGCCATTCAGCAATTCACGAACGCCGAGATAAGTGTAA
>CAMBBO010000047.1 GCA_945862935.1 Pseudorhodoplanes sinuspersici
ATGCGCGGGAAAGATACCGGAATACCGGGCGCGGCCGAAACCAAAAATCGGTTATCGGGCGGCGGAACCGAGGGCGGAATTCTTCGATGTATTTGAAATGAATGGTGCCCGGGGGCGGGATCGAACCACCGACACTGCGATTTTCAATCGCATGCTCTACCAACTGAGCTACCTGGGCGCCGAGCCCCGAGGGGCAAGAGAGGAGAGCGCGCGCCTTATAGACCATTTTCCGGCGCGGTGGGAAGCATTTCGGCCGAGAAAAGCCTCGCTCTAACCCCTTCATAAACAGAAGAAATTCCAACTATTTGGCAAAGGGAGGCGTTGGGAGGATGGAGGATTGGCACGTGGCAACTTTCGCCTGCCCTGATGGCGTCCAGACGCATACCCAATGCCTAACGGGCTTCAACTGCCCCGCTCGCGCGGCGGAAGCGCGTCTTCAGCGCGACGCCATCCCGTATCGGAAGTACGCGCGGCGGATCGCTGGCAGCGATGCGGATACGGGCGAAAAGCGTCTCCTTGAAACCAGTCAGATGTGCCGCGAACGCGTCAATCGCCGATGCGCTGTCGACATCGAACACATTGTGAATGCCACATGCTCGCGCAGCAGCGACAAGATCCGCGGCATGCGCAGTATGGCTCTCCTGCATTCCAGTTTCGCCATAACGCCCATTGTCAAAAACAATCACGGCAAGGTTCGGCGGACGCTTCAACGCGATGGTGGCAAGCGACCCCAGGCCCATCAGCATTTCGCCATCCCCCGTGACAACGGCGACGCGCTTGTCAGGGCGCGCGAGCGCGATGCCTAAGCCCACCATCGCAGCGCCTCCCATCGCACCCCAAAGATAGAAATTGCGATCGTCATCGCCGAGCGAAGCAAGGTCCCATGTCGTCGAACCAAGACCCGTGACAATCAAAAGATCATCCGGGCGCTGCGCGAATAACGCAGCGATCGCTGTTCGCCGTTCGATACTCATTTGGTCCACACCTTCGCGCCAATCAGCTGCTGCGAAAGAAGCACCGCGGCTGCACGCTCTTCCTTAAAGACAAAGTCGAGCGCTTCCGCAGTAAGCACCGGCGCTTCCTCCGGCGTCATGGCACGCGTCACTTTTGTCTCGCACAAGGCAAAGACCGGTTCGACAATCGAACCCATAGGTTGCTGCCACGGATTGAACTCCTCCCATTCGCCACGCATCGTCACCAGCGTGAAGAAAGGGAAGCTGCAGGTGCGGATGAGCGAAAGCATGTTGATGCAGTTGCCCACGCCGCTCGATTGCATCAACAACACCGAGCGCTGCCCGCCGAGCCAGGCACCGGCGGCAAGTGCTACACCCTCCTCCTCGGTTGTCAGCACTACATCGGCAATTTCGGGATCCGCCTTGCAAAGATCGATCAGCCGCGCGTGACCGGCATCGGGCACGTAGCCGACCTGTCGCACATTGGCGCGCTTGAATTCCGCAAAAATGCGGTCCGGCCAATCTTGTGTATTCTCATTCTTCATTGTTGCTTGCCGGACGAACCTGATCGCCCTCATCGTCGCTTTCGCTCTCCTTGACCGGAATTGCGTAAACGCCGGAGAGCCAGCGATTGAGGTCGATATCGGCGCAGCGCTTGGAGCAAAACGGACGCAGGTTTTCCTGCGCGGGCTTGCTGCAGATGGGACAGGGTTTTTCGGGGGCGAGAGATGGGCTGTTCATGTGCAACATATAATGAGCATTACGACATTTTCAGTGTGATACCGCCATCGACGACGAGATCGAGCCCGGTGACATAACGGCTTTCATCGCTCGCAAGATAGACCGCGGCCCAAGCCACGTCCCAGGCATTGCCGCCAAAACCCATCGGCACCTGCTTTGCGCGTGCCTTCCACATTTCGTCTTCGCCGCCATAAGCGCCGGCGAGTTGCGCGGACCGCGCAACCATTGGCGTCTCCATCAGCCCGGGCGAAATCGTGTTTACCCGGATTTTCTTCGGCGCATATTGCGCGGCTGTGGTGCGAGTGAGATGCGAGAGCGCGGCCTTGGTTGCGTAATAACTCGCGTAAGGCACGCCCGTGTAGCGAAGCCCCGCTATCGACGAGATGCTGATGATTGAGCCGCCGCCCTGCTTCTCCATTACGGGGATGACATGTTTCATCGTGAGGAACGCAGATTTCAGATTGATCGCCATGACGCGATCCCAGTCCGCCTCGGCCAATTCCACAACGCCACCGACCTCGGCAACCCCAACAATATTGTCGAGTATGTCGATACGTCCATACGCCTCGATACAGGCGCGGGTCATGGCCGCCACCTGATCCGAATTCGTCGCGTCGACCTTGCAAGCGGAAGCCTCGCCGCCTTCGCCCTTGATGATGCCCGCGGTTTCTTCCGCCGCCGCGAGATTCACGTCGGCGCAAAGCACTCTTGCGCCCTCGCGCGCGAACAGCACGGCGGTCGCCTTGCCGTTGCCGAAGCCCGGCCCGCTCGAACCTGCGCCGACAACGAGAGCGACTTTCCCTTTGAGGCGATCCGTCATTTTTGACTCCGGGCAGCATCGCTCGTGCGCAACTCGGTCTTGAGAATTTTGCCGTAATTGTTCTTTGGCAACGCGCCGATGAAAACATAATCCTTCGGACGCTTGAAGCGCGCGATCGATCGCAAACAGAGCGCGTCGAGTTCATTTGCGGGCGCGTCTCCCACAATATAGGCGACAACAACCTCGCCCCATTCACGGTCCGGCCGTCCAATCACGGAAACCTCCCGCACCTTGTCGTGCTTGAGCAGGACTTCCTCGACTTCGCGCGGATAGATATTGGAACCACCGGAAATGATGACATCCTTGGAACGGTCCTTGAGCGTCAGGTATCCATCGGCATCAAACGCGCCGACATCGCCAGTATGCAACCAGCCGCCGCGCATCGAGGCTGCGTTCGCTTCTGGATTTTGCCAATAACCGGGCATGACCACGTCGCCGCGGCAAAGAATTTCCCCGCTCTCGCCTGCCGGCAACGCGCGATCCTTATTGTCGGCCACAATCACATTAAGGCAGGCATAAGGCCGCCCGGCAGACGCGAGCTTTTCCAGCCAGCGCGGATGTTCGCGGTTTGCGATGTCGCCCTTTGAAAGATTGGTGATCGTCATCGGGCTTTCGCCCTGTCCGTAGATTTGCGCGAGCCGTGGACCAAAGCGATCGAGCGCGCGTAGCGCATCCTCAACATACATCGGCGCGCCGCCCCAGACGATGGTGCGGAAATTTTCCACCGGGCCATCGTGGGCTGAATCGACGAGACGCTTCACCATCGTCGGCGCACCGAACATCGAAAGCCGCGGCCATCGCCGTAACGACAAAAAAATCTCTTCCGGCTCAAACCCACCGGATTGCGGAACAACATTCACGCCGAGCCGCATGACATGCGCCATGATGTAGAGGCCCGAACCG
Organism: Pseudorhodoplanes sinuspersici; assembly: GCA_945862935.1. Taxonomy (GTDB): domain Bacteria; phylum Pseudomonadota; class Alphaproteobacteria; order Rhizobiales; family Xanthobacteraceae; genus Pseudorhodoplanes; species Pseudorhodoplanes sinuspersici_A. Next base: position 3,418 of record CAMBBO010000047.1, read on the forward strand.
TGGCTCATCGGCGCGGCATGAAGGATCGGATCGCCGGGCGCAATCTGATCGACTTCCGCAATGTAGGCGTGGCTCATCGCCGAAAGCACGCGATGGGTCAGCATCGCCCCCTTGGGACGCCCGGTCGTACCGGATGTGTAAAACAGCCAGGCAAGATCGTCCTGATCACGCGGCTCAGCCTCTATGGCATCAGCTTGGAGTAACGAGTCGTAATTCGCGCTCCCAATAGTAACGAGTTGCTCCAATGTCTTTGGAGCGTGCGGCGCAAGGTCTTCGTCAAGCCCAGATGAAGCGAAGCAGGCGCGCGCGCCCGAATGCTCGAGAATAAATCCGAGTTCGGCAGGATGAAGCTTGGCGTTTGCCGGAACGGCGGCCAAACCCGCATGCCAGATGGCATAGAGAATTTCGAGATATTCGGGGCAGTTTTTTGCGGCGATAACGACTCGATCACCGGGATTGAGATGAAAACGATTTCTCAATGCGCCCGCAAGCCGGGCCGTGCGCTGTGCGAACGCAGCATAATCATGCAGCACCTGATCGCCGGAACCGACCGCCGGCCGATCACCATGGCTTTTTCCCGCGCGCTCGAGCCACAGAGCGATGTTCATTTTACGTTACGAAGATAGCCAGCTGAAGTGAACCGGGAAGCCTTCGCCTTCAAGCATCGTGATCGTGTCGTACAAGGGTAAACCAACGACGTTGGTGTAGGAGCCAACCATTTTCACCACGAACGAACCGGCGAGACCTTGGATCGCGTAACCACCGGCCTTGCCGCGCCATTCGCCAGAGGCGAGATAGGCCTCGATATCGGTTGCGGTCAGGCGCTTGAACCGTACTCGCGTTTCGACAAGCCGCTGACGAAACGACTCGCGCGGCGTGACCAAGCAGACCGCAGTATAGACGCGATGGTTGCGGCCAGAAAGCAAGCGCAGACATTGCGACGCTTCGTCGAGTAACTCAGCTTTGGGCAGAATGCGCCGCCCAACTGCAACGACGGTGTCGGCTGCAACAATGTAGGCCCCGCGCAGTTCTTCATCGAGACGCACGGACGCGAGCGCTGCTTCCGCCTTCGCGCGCGCGAGGCGATTGGCGCAGGCGCGCGGCAATTCTCCCCGCTTTGGGATTTCATCTATATCTGCGGGCTGCAGCGCGTCGGGATCGATCCCGGCCTGATTGATAAGTGCGAGGCGGCGGGGCGACCCGGACGCGAGGACAAGCTTTGGCCGGCCGATCATGGAAATTCAGTGACCCCGATTTGAGACGAAGCGATAGCGGAATTGCCGCAATTCGACAACGCTCCCTATTCGTTCACAGCCGCTGTTTTCCCGAACCTTTCGTTGATTCGCCGCTCGAGCTGGTCCCTAACCTCGCGATAGGCGTCGAGCACTTGCTCCCGGTTTCCTGCGGCATCGCTCGGGTCCGGGGTCGCCCAATACTCCACGTCAGCGGCAAGCGTACGGGTCAGACCTAGCGCCTTATGGTGCGCCTCCGGCGAGAGAGTGACGATCAGATCGAAATTCAGCCCTTCCCATTCTTCCAGATCCTCGAACGTGTGGGGCCGATGCTTTGAAATATCGAGGCCGATCTCGTCCATGACCGCGATCGCAAACGGATCGGGCTCGCCACTGCGAACACCTGCGGACGCCACATACATCGTCTTTCCGAAACGCTGGCGAAACAGCGCGGCAGCCATCGGCGAGCGGATCGAGTTCAAGCCGCAGGCAAACAGAACCGATTGCGGTGCCCTGCCCTCTTCCGCCATCGCGCCCCGGCCTAGCCTTTCCAGTGCAGGACACAGATCAGCGTAAACAAACGCCGCGCGGTGCCGAAATCGACCTCGATTTTGTCTTTCAGTCGTTCCATCAGGATGTTCGAGCCCTCGTCGTGCAACCCGCGCCGGCCCATGTCGATCGACTCGATCTTGTCAGGCGTCGCCGTGCGGATTGCCGCGTAATAGCTGTCGCAGATCATGAAATAATCCTTCACGATCTTGCGAAGCGGCGTGAGCGACAAAAGATGCGTGACAACCGGCTCTCCATTCTGCGAGCGGATGTCGAAGCAGAGCCGGTTTTCGGTAATGCTGAGTAGCAGCGCATAAGGCCCACCCTCGTGCGCGGCCGGTCGAAAGGAATTTTCCTCGATCAGGTCATAGATCGCAATCGCACGCTCATGCTCGACATCCGGGCTGGAGCGTCCGATCGATTCTTCGTCCAGCGTGACGGAAATAAGTCGTGCTGCGGGCTTCGCGCTCATCGCTTGTTGAGACGGATCGCAACCGAGCGCGCATGCGCGGCAAGCCCTTCCGCCTCGCCAAGTGCGATCGCCGCAGGTCCGAGCGCGTTAAGCTGATCCGGCCCGCATTTGAGGATCGACGTGCGCTTCATGAAATCGAGAACCCCAAGGCCGGACGAAAATCGCGCGGAGCGCGCCGTCGGCAATACGTGGTTTGAGCCGCCGACATAGTCGCCGATCGCTTCCGGTGTGTGGCCTCCGATGAATATCGCGCCGGCATTGCGAATGCGCGACACGTATTTTTCGTCATCGGCGGTCATCAATTCGAGATGTTCGGGCGCGATGGCATCGATCAGCGGAACAGCATCATCGAGCGAACGGACGATAATGACCGCGCCAAAATCCTTCCACGATGCGGATGCAACGGCAGCGCGCGGCAATGCCTTCAGTTGCGCTGCGACCGCCTTCTCCACCGCGTCGGCGAGCGCGGCGTCGCCGGTGATGAGAATGGATTGAGCGGCTTCGTCATGCTCGGCTTGCGCCAGCAAGTCCGCCGCGATCCAGTCCGGGTTTGCGTTTCCGTCGGCGACAATCAGCACTTCCGACGGTCCTGCAATCATGTCGATGCCAACCTTGCCGAACACGAGCCGTTTCGCCGCCGCGACATAAGCGTTGCCGGGGCCAACGATCTTGGCAACCGGAGCGATTGTTTTTGTTCCGTAGGCGAGAGCCGCAACCGCCTGCGCGCCGCCGATACGATAGACTTCGTCCACGCCGCCAAGCTTTGCCGCAGCCAGCACCAGCGGATTGAGCGCACCATCCGGCGCGGGCACGACCATCACGACACGGGGCACGCCCGCGACTTTCGCAGGCACCGAGTTCATCAGCACCGAGGACGGATAAGCGGCCGTCCCGCCCGGCACATAAAGTCCAACCGCCTCGATGGCGGTCCAGCGCGCGCCAAGCTCGACACCGAGCGCATCCGTGAAGCGCTCGTCTTCGGGCTTTTGCCGCAGATGAAATGCCTCGATGCGATCGCGCGCGAGCTTGAGCGCATCCAGCGCCACGGCATCGCATTGCTTGGCCGACCCCTCGATCTCCTGCGAAGTTACCTGCAATCCGGCCTTGCCAAGATCAATGCGGTCAAAACGCAGGCTGAGTTCGACGAGCGCCGCGTCACCATTGGCAACCACGTCGGCGATGATCGCGCGCGCGGCACCTTCCACGTCCGCCGCCGCCTCGCGCTTGGTGGCGAGAAAAGCAGCAAAACGCGAGGGAAAATCGGCAGCACTGGCGTCAAGTCGAAGCGGCATCGGATGATCCGTAAAACCAGCGGCTTGATAGTCCGCCACCGCCGCTCTGGCAACGTGCGGCGGTCACGCGCCCGGCCTATGCCTTTTTGCGAACTTCCGGCTTCGTCTTTTCAAATTCGAGCCCGACTTCTGTTTCCGAGCGCCAGATCACGCGGCATTTGCGGCGGCTATTACCCATGCTCGACAGGCGGAGCGTGAAGACTTCCGGCAGCTTCTCAGGCGACGGCACCTGCAGACGCGCGCCGCTGTCCGAAACATCGGATAACTGGCATTCCCCCAGATCGGAGCCTTCGACCTCGATCCAGGCAGGATAATGAACCGGGCGGCGCTTTGCTTTGCGGCTATCGGATTTCATGGGGTAATGCGCGCCGCAGTTGAATTCAGCGGAAAAGAACAGAAATCGATTCGGCACATCTTATCACAGCACCGGATGCGGAATTACACCGCAACCAGCTGATGGTCATGCAGACGCGAGAAATCCAAGCTTAGGCGCTGACGGCGTCGCGGATCTTCACCGCGGCCTCAAGATCGACCGAAACAAGTTGCGAGACGCCCCGCTCCGCCATGGTCACGCCGAAGAGCCTGTTCATGCGCGCCATGGTGATCGGATTATGCGTGATGATCACAAAGCGCGTGTCGGTCGAACGGGTCATTTCGTCGAGCAGATCGCAGAAGCGCTCGACGTTGTGATCGTCCAGCGGCGCATCGACTTCGTCCAGCACGCAGATCGGCGCCGGATTGGTGAGGAACACCGCGAAGATCAAAGCCATCGCAGTAAGTGCCTGCTCGCCGCCGGAAAGAAGCGATAGCGTCTGCGGCTTCTTGCCGGGAGGCTTGGCGAGAATTTCGAGACCGGCTTCGAGCGGATCGTCGCTTTCGATCAGTTGAAGCTCGGCTTCACCACCGCCGAACAATTCCTTGAACAATTTCTTGAAGTGACCGTTTACGACTTCGAACGAGGACACAAGCCGCTCGCGCGCTTCCTTGTTCAGGTTCTGAATGCCCTGGCGCAAACGCTTGATCGCTTCAACGAGGTCGTCGCGTTCAGTCGTGAGCGCGGTGTGCTGCGTTTCGACTTCGCGCAATTCCTCTTCGGCGCGAAGATTGACCGCCCCAAGCCGATCACGGTCGCGCTTGAGCTTGTCGAGTTCTTCTTCAATATCGGCGACTTCCGGCAAGTCCGCGCCGGCTTCGATTTCGGCCAATGCCGCGACGCCCTGCGGCTCGACTTGAAGATTCTCCTGAATTTCGTGCTCGATATCGGACAGACGCCGCTTCGCAGCCTCGTGACGCTCTTCTTCGCGCCCAGCCAGTTCACGCGCGGCACTGGCGGCGTCGAGCGCGGCACGAACCACCCGGTTTGCTTCTTCGAGCGCCGTTTCGGCCGCGATCAGCTTGTCGGATTCCGTGCGGCGCACGGTTTCGGCTTCGCTGACCTCACTCATCAAGGCCTGACGATTATCCTCGAAGGCCTGCGGTGTTGCAGCGAGGCTGTCGCGTTCGGTGCGCGCTTCGACAACGCGAGCATCGAGCGCCGTGATCTGGCTCGCGGTGCGGTCACGTGTTTCCGCCCACGACTTTTGTTCGCCGCCAATCGCCTCAAGCCGCTTCTTCGCGATTTCGGCTTCGCGTGCGAGCGCCTGTGCTTCGGCGCGAACTTCGGCGAGCGAACCGCGCTGCGCGACGATCGCCTCGCGAACCGTGTTCAGTTGCGTTTCGAGTTCGGCGGCGGGCGCAAGCTCGGCCAAAGCACGGACGATTTGTTCCTTCGACGAGTGCGCTTCCGCGTGGCTCGCCGACAGACGCGTTTTGGCTTCCGCGAGGGCAGAGCGGCGCGCGGCCTGCTGGCTGCTCTCACGCTCGGCCGTTGAATGGCGTTCGCGCGCGGCATCAACCGCGTGCTGCAATTCGCGCCAGCGAGTGCGCGCGGCACTTTCTGCTTCCGAAGCGGCATTAGCTTCCGCTTCTGCAGTAGCGGCGACCGCGCGCTTGGCTTCAACGTCGCTGCGAGCGGCAACAAGCTCCGCTTCAATTTCAGCCAATCGGTTGCGCTCGGCCAATCGCCGCGCGGCACCAGTCGGCGCATGTGCAGCGACCGCGAAACCATCCCAACGCCAAAGATCGCCATCGAGCGAAACAAGGCGCTGGCCGGGCTTCAGCAGCGGTTGAATGCGGGCCGCATCTCCTTTTTCGATCACGCCGATCTGCGCGAGGCGGCGCGCTAAGGCATCTGGAGTTGCGACATTCTTCGTGAGCGGTTCGACACCGTGCGGCAGCTGCGGATCGGTCGGATCGATTTCGGCTCCACCCCAGCGCATCGGCGCGTTCAGGTCGACAGGAGCTTCCAGATCGTCACCGAGCGCAGCGCCAAGCGCCGTCTCATAACCTTTAGCGACCGCAAGGTCGTCGATGACCGCGGGCCACATACTTTTGGAATCGACATGCAGCAATTTCGAGAGTGTGCGCGCTTCGGTTTCGAGGCGGTTCGCGCGCTTTTCCGATTCCGCGAGCGGGCGGCGCGCTACATCTAGTGCCTGCCGCGCGGCAGAATGGGACGCTTCCGCGCGCACCGTGGCTGCTTCTGCCTCGGCCACCGAAGCCGATGCGGTATCTGCTGCCGACTTCAGTTCCGCGAGATCGGGGCCGGACGCCTGCGCCGGATCGAGCGCGGTCAACTCGGCTTCGACGGCTGCGAGTTCACTTCCAAGGCGCACAAGGCGCTCTGTCTGCTCACGCGCATTGGAATCGAATTGATTGCGCCGCGCAGTAAGATCGGCAAGCGTGCCGGTCAGATCGGCAAAGGTCTTTTCCGACGCCTGAAGCTCTGCATCGGCAACAGTCACCTTCTGATCGAAATCGCCGCGCCGGTCGGCCCCCGCCAGCAGATCGGCTTCGAGCGCCGCGCGCTCCCCATCGAGCCGCTTCAGCGCCCATTCGGCATCGGTCGCAAGCTGGCGCTCGCGCGCAATGTCTTCGTCAAGCTGCACGAGCCGCCGATCGAGTTCAGCCAGACGATCGCGCGCGCGCTGTTCCTCGCGGTCGAGAGTCTCTCGCGCAATCACCAGCCGCTGCAACGCCGCACCCGCGCGCGCCTCGGATTCGCGCAACGGCGGCACGCAACCAGCGGCCTCCTGCTGCCGCTTCCCGGCTTCGGACTGTTCGATGGTCGCCGCCGCAACGGCGCGAATGCTGCGATCCTTCGCGCCATCGGCGTCGATCACTTCCTGGCTGGCATTTTTCCAGCGCAAGTGTGACAGCAACGCTTCCTGCTTGCGCACCTTCGCGTTGACTTCGCGATAACGAACCGCTTCGCGCGCCTGTCGCTTCAACGCCGACATCTGCGAGGCCAGTTGGCCGATCACGTCTTCGAGGCGTTGCAGATTTTGTTCGGCGGCCTTGAGGCGCAACTCGGCTTCGTGCCGGCGCGCATGAAGGCCTGCAACACCGGCGGCTTCTTCCAGAACACGGCGGCGCTGCTCGGGCTTGGCCTGAATGATTTCGCCGATGCGCCCCTGATGGACAAGTGCCGGCGAGCGCGAGCCGGTCGAGGCGTCGGCGAACAGGATCTGCACGTCGCGCGCGCGCACGTCGCGGCCATTGATCCGGTAGACCGAACCCTGATCGCGCTCGATCCGGCGCGAAACTTCCAGCGTCTCGTGTTCGTTGAACGCGGTTGGCGCACCGTGATCGGAATTGTCGATCGACATGGCGACTTCGGCATTGTTTCGGCCCGGCCGCGTATTGCTGCCTGAGAAGATGACATCGTTCATGTCGGCGGCGCGCATCGACTTGTGCGACGTCTCGCCCATGACCCAGCGCAATGCTTCGACAAGATTCGATTTGCCGCAACCGTTCGGTCCGACCACGCCGGTCATTCCCGGCTCGATCATGAAATCCGTTGGCTCGACGAAAGACTTAAAGCCGATCAAGCGCAGACGCGTCAGCTTCATGGACGTTTGTTACTTTCTTGTCTCAACGGCAGGGCCGTCATACCCGCCATATGGTATGCGATTCGATGGTCCGACGACGCTCCGAAGCGCCGTTATTCGCACGAACAATGGAGAGCGTCGTCACGCTCGGCAAGCGCGCTTTGAGGTTTTACCCAGAAGCTTGCTGGAGCGGCCCTTAAGGCGACTCAGCTCTTCAGCAGCGGCTCGATCTCCTTGGCGAGATCGTCAATCGACGTATCGCCAGCCTTGAGCTTCTTGCCGTTGACGAAGAAGGTCGGTGTCGAATTAACGCCGAGTTTCTGCGCGGTCTGGTTGCGCGCTTCAATCTTGTCCAGAAGTTCTTTGGATTTCGCGTTCTTCTGGGTATCGAGGCACGAATTGAAGCTTTCTTCGGTGAAGCCGGCCTGCTTCGCGATTGCCATCAGCGGCGGGATCGGCTGCTGCACAACCCAATCCTTCTGCTTGGAAAAGAACGCGTCGAGCAGCGGGAAGTATTTGTCCTTGTCGGTGCAGCGAAGAAGCATCACCGCCGCCGCATCGAGCTGGTTGAGCACGAATTCGCGGTAGATATAGCGAACCTTGCCGGTATCGATGTATCGCTTCTTCAGTTCGGGAAACGTCGTCTCGTAGAAATGCGAGCAATGCGGGCATGTCGTCGAGGCGTATTCGATGATCGTCACCGGCGCCTTGGCGTCACCTATCACCATGTCTTCGAGCCCACCCGAATCCATCAGCGCTGCGTCCGATGCCTTCTGCGCGAAAGCCTCGAGCGGGCGCAATCCCGTGGCGACCACGCCCAAGGTCAAAGCCAGGGACGCGGTGCCCTGACAGAATTCGCGACGGCTGATGTTCAAGGGAAACTCCTGCAAGCGGGCCAAATCCGGACCATTGGGTAGCGTCAATGCAGAAATGTGGCAATCGCGCGTCCGCGTTCAACCCGATCACGAGGCCTTGATTGCGGCACCAAGCCGCGCCAACGCCTGTTTCAGGTCGTCATCCTCGATTGCGGGCAGTGTTTGCGCGATCCGCGCGGTTTCCGCAGCGTCAATCGTGCGGGCGGGGCGGGGCTTGGCGCGCTTCAGGGGAGCCTGGCGTAAGGCGATCTTGCCGACCGCCTGCCAGCCGAAAAAACGATTCACCCGCTCCAGAATAACCCCGGCGAGATGCTGGATCTCGAGCGCGGCCGGTCCTTCGACCCGAAGAACCAAAGTCCCCGGCTCCTGCTGCTCGCCGTCGGCCGGACGGCGCCATTGAATCTTCAGCGGTTCGGCGTGTTCGCAAATGTCCGCGCCCACAATTTCCGGCCAGCGGGTTACGAGTTCCGCCGAGGCAAATCCCTGCTTTTTGAACGAGTCGGCGAGCAGCCCCGACATGAGCGTGGATAGCGCGACCGCTGGCTTCCGCTTTGGCTTGTCCACGGGAATTGGCTCTGTCAGATCGGAGACATGAGGTTAGCAAAGCGCGCGCCCAATAAAAAGCGAGCAACGCCACGCAAGCGTGCACGGCCGGTGCAAAAAACTTCGCGCAGCCGGCGCGAGCCAACCGTGGCGAAATTACCGAAGGCAGCGACCCTGCTCGCCTGGTATCGCCGCCATCGGCGCAGGCTGCCCTGGCGCGCGGAACCGGGCGAAACAGCCGATCCTTACCGGGTGTGGCTGTCAGAAGTGATGCTGCAACAAACCACCGTGAAGGCGGTTCTTCCGTTCTTCGAGCGGTTTCTTCTGCGCTTTCCCACACCACAACATCTAGCGCGAGCACCCTTAGAAGAAGTGCTCAAGCTCTGGGCCGGAATGGGCTATTACGCCCGTGCTCGGAACCTGCACGCCTGTGTTCTGGAAATTCTTGAACGCCACGGCGGGCGCTTCCCCGACAACGAAGAAAAGTTGCGCGCGCTCCCCGGCATCGGTGACTACACCGCAGCCGCCATCGCCTCGATTGCATTCGGGCGCAAGGCGACGCCGATCGACGGCAATATAGAGAGAGTGATCACAAGACTGTTTGCGGTAGAGACGCCGCTCCCGGCGGCGAAGCCGGAAATTCGCGCTCATGCCGAAGGCCTGACGCCGAACCGCAACGCCGGCGATTTCGCTCAGGCGATGATGGATCTTGGCGCAACCATCTGCAGTCCGAAAAATCCCGCTTGCGCGTTTTGTCCGTGGAACGATGTGTGCGTGGCGCGGGCGCGCGGCGACATGGAAACATTCCCGCGCAAAATTCCCAAAGCCAGCGGCGCATTGCGCCGTGGCGTAGCCTTCGTTGCCCAGCGCGCGGACGGCGCGATCCTTCTTCGTACCCGCCCCGAAAAAGGATTGCTCGGCGGAATGACCGAAGTGCCGACGACGGAATGGTCGGCGAATTTTGATTTCGGTAGCGCCGTCAGCAGCGCACCCGCGATCAAGGCGAAATGGCAACGCCTGCCCGGCACGGTCGCGCACACTTTTACGCATTTCCCGCTGGAATTGACGGTGTTCAAGACAACCGTGCCGAAAGGCACCAAGGCGCCGGAGGGCTTGCGCTGGTCGCCCGCGCGCGATGTCGCAGGCGAGGCCTTGCCGACCGTCATGCGAAAAGTGATCTCGCACGCGCAGGAAAATTCTCATCGCAATGCAAAATCCGCATCCCGGCGCGCGCTCGCGGGCCGCGACACACGCGCTGGAAATCGCTAAGGTCCGCGGCCTTTCACGGAGCGTTTGCGATGCAGATTGATGTCCCAGCACCCGGCCGCGCACATTTCACGGTCAACGAGCGATACCCCGACCCGGCGGTGAAAAATCTCGATCCGCGTTTCGCCAAGTATCGCCTGGCGCTCGCGAGCGTTGAGCGTCTTTATACCGGCTGCCGCTGGAGCGAAGGCCCGGTCTATTTCGGCGACGCGCGCTGCGTGTTGTGGAGCGATATTCCGAACAACCGCATCATGCGCTGGGACGAAGATAGCGGCACCGTCAGCGAATACCGCAAGCCTTCGAACAACGCGAACGGCAACACACGCGACCGGCAGGGCCGCCTCATCACCTGCGAGCATGATGCGCGCCGCGTGACGCGCACCGAATACGATGGCTCGATCACCGTCATCTGCGACAATTTCGAAGGCAAGAAACTCAACTCACCAAATGACGTGGTGGTGAAATCGGACGGCTCGATCTGGTTCACCGATCCCGATTTCGGGATCATGCACTTCTACGAAGGCCACAACGACAAGTCGGAAATCCACACTAACGTTTATCGTGTCGATCCGCAGACCGGAAAACCGTCGATCGTGATCGGCGACATCACCCGGCCGAACGGACTTGCCTTCTCGCCGGACGAGACAAAACTCTATGTGGTCGATTGCGGCGTGACGCCGCGCACCATCCGTTCCTACGACGTAAGCGGCGACAAAGTTACAAACGGCAAGGTGTTCATCGACGCAGGCCCCGGCGGATCGCCGGACGGCTTCCGCGTCGACGTAGACGGCAATCTCTGGTGCGGCTGGGGCATGGGCTCGCCCGAACTCGACGGCGTGATGGTGTTCGCGCCCGACGCAACGCCAATCGGAAAAATCGATTTGCCGGAACGCGCCGCCAATGTCTGCTTTGGCGGACGCTATCGCAACCGCCTGTTCATGGCGGCAAGCCATTCGCTCTATGCGCTCTACGTTCACACGCAGGGCTGCAAGGGCGGGTAATTTTCAGAACAATAAACGGGAGAAACTAACAATGGCTATTCAACGTCACGACGTCGGGCCGCGCATGAGCAAGGCCGTGGTACACGGCGACACCGTGTATCTCGCGGGCCTGACCGCGGACAAAACGGCGGGCAAGAGCGTCGGCGAGCAGACCAAGGAAATCCTGTCGCTGATCGACCATTATCTGAAGGAGTGCGGCACCGACAAATCGAAGCTGCTGCGCGCGAATATCTGGATCACGGACATTTCCAAGTTCAACGAAATGAACAAGGAATGGGACGCCTGGGTTTCGCCCGGCAACACACCCGCACGCGCGACCGTCGAAGCCAAGCTCGCCGCGGCCAATTTGAATGTCGAGATCATGGTGGTCGCGGCGAAGTAACCGCGAACGCAGGTTTCGGGTGGATCAACCGCCGGCGTTTTTTCATAAACGCCGGCGGTTTTCATTTGTGGAGCGACGATGAACGAGATCAATCGCACGATGAATGCGCGCGAATGGGCGCTGCTCGGCGCGCTGTCGCTGATCTGGGGCTGCTCGTTCTTCTTCAACAGCCTCGGATTGCGCTCTTTCCCGCCGGTTACGCTCATTCTCCTGCGCGTCGCGATCGGTGCCGCGGTTCTTGTGCCGGTGATTTATCTGATGGGTCATCGCCTGCCGCGCGAGCGGGGCGTGTGGATCGCGTTCTTTACAATGGGGCTGATGAACAACGTCATCCCGTTCTGGCTGATCGCATGGGGACAGACGCATATCGCGGGCGGACTTGCCTCAATCCTGAATGCGACGACGCCGCTCTGGACCGTGATCGTCGCACACGTTGCAACGAACGAGGAAAAAATGACTGGCAACCGGCTCGCGGGCGTCCTGCTCGGACTGGCCGGTG
>CAMBBO010000048.1 GCA_945862935.1 Pseudorhodoplanes sinuspersici
CAGGACCCCGAAGTCGAGCGCGTACTGGTCAATGCCGCGATCAAGAAGGCGCTCTGCCGCGAGGCGAAAGGCGATCGCTCATGGCTGCAGAAGGTGCGGCCGTGGTGGGGGCACGATTATCATTTTCATGTTCGCGTGGGCTGCCCCGCGGATTCTCCCGAATGCAAACCGCAGCCGGAAACACCCGTGGGTGACGGCTGCGGCAAGGAACTCGATTACTGGTTCAAGGAATCGATCCTGCACCCGCCGCCGCCGAAGGTGCCGCCAAAGCCGCGCCCGCCGATGACGCTCGCGCAGCTTCCGCCCGCCTGCAAGCAGATCGTGCTCGCGCCGTAAGACTTGTCACCGCGACGCTGCGCCGTGGTATAATCAGCGATGGCTTCCGACCGCCTCCCCCACCTGCGCGAACTGGAAAAGAAAGTCCGCTGGCTCGCGAGCTGGATGATCCACAACGCCAACCATCTGCGCGAGAGCGAGGATGGATTGAAGGTCGGCGGGCATCAGGCTTCGTCCGCTTCGCTCGCCACCATCATGACCGCGCTTTATTTCGACACGCTGCGCCCGCAGGATCGCGTTGCGGTGAAGCCGCATGCCTCGCCGAATTTCCACGCAATCCAGTATCTGCTCGGCAAGCAGACGCGCGAGAAGATGGAAAATTTCCGCGGCTACAAGGGCGCGCAGAGCTACCCCTCCCGCACCAAAGACATCGACGACGTCGATTTCTCCACTGGCTCAGTTGGCCTCGGCGTGGCGCAGACATTGTTCTCGTCAATTGCACAGGATTACGTGCGCGCGCATGGCTGGGGCAAGGACAAGCCTGAAGGCCGCATGATCGCGCTGGTCGGCGATGCCGAACTCGACGAAGGCAACATTTTCGAAGCGATCCTCGAAGGCTGGAAGCAGGGCCTGCGGAATTGCTGGTGGATCATCGACTATAACCGCCAGAGCCTCGACGCCGTTGTGCGCGAAGGATTGTGGGAGCGTTACGAGGCACTATTCAAGAATTTCGGCTGGGATGTGGTGATCCTCAAGTACGGCTCGCTTCTCGAAGAAGCGTTCAAGGAGCCGGGCGGCGAGAAGCTGCGCCACTTCATCGACACCTGCCCGAACCAGCTCTACTCGGCGCTGGTGTTTCAGGGCGGCGCCGCGTGGCGCAAGCATCTGCGTGACACCATCGGCGATCAGGGCGATGTCACCAAACTGATCGACAAGCGCAACGACGACGAACTCGCGGCGCTGATGACCAATCTCGCAGGCCACGATCTGCCCGCGCTGACGCAAGCCTTCGCGTCCATCACGCACGACCGCCCCGTCTGCTTCATCGCCTACACCATCAAGGGCTTTGGCCTGCCGATGGCGGGACACAAGGACAACCACGCGGGCCTGATGACGCCGGCGCAGATGGAAACCTTCCGCGCAGCGATGAACGTGCGCCCCGGACACGAGTGGGACAAGTTCGAAGGTTTGCCGTCTTCGCCAGATGTGCTTCAGGCTTTTCTCGACGATGTGCGCTTCGGCAAGCGCGCGATGGGGCAACCGGGGCCGCAGCTCGACGTGCCGGAAGAACTCACTGTCACGATCCAGCCGACCATGTCGACGCAATTCGGCTTCGGTGCGATCCTCAACGAGATCGGGCGCAGCGATGCGGAATTTGCCAAACGCATCGTCACGACCTCGCCCGACGTAACGGTCTCGACCAATCTCGGGCCTTGGGTGAACCGGCGCGGGCTTTTTGCACGTGAAGCCATGGCGGACACGTTCAAGAGCGAACGCATCCCCTCCACCTTCAACTGGGAGTTTTCTCCCGCGGGCCAGCATATCGAGCTTGGCATCGCGGAGATGAACCTCTTCATCTTGCTGTCCGCGCTAGGGCTGTCGCACGCGATCAACGGCGAGCGTTTGCTGCCTATCGGCACGCTCTATGATCCGTTCATCTCGCGCGGCCTCGATGCGCTGAATTACGCCTGCTATCAGGATGCACGCTTCATTCTTGTCGCCACCCCCTCCGGTACTGCGCTCGCACCGGAAGGCGGCGCGCATCAGTCCATCGGCACGCCGCTGATCGGGATTGCGCAGGACGGGCTTGCCGCATTTGAACCTGCTTTCGTCGACGAACTCGCCGTCATCATGTCGTTTGCTCTCGCCTACATCCAGAAGAACGGCGGCGAACAGTCGGAACGCAACTGGCTGCGTGACGAAACCGGCGGTTCGGTTTACCTGCGGCTCTCGACGCGGCCTGTCGAACAGCCGCAACGTGCGATGACGCCAGAGCTTCGGCAAGGCATCGTCGATGGTGCGTACTGGATGCGAAAGCCTGGCCCGAACGCGCAAGTCGTTGTTGCCTATACCGGCACCGTCGCACCCGAAGCCATCGAAGCCATCGGCCTGATGGCGGAAGATCGCCGCGATGTCGGGCTTCTCGCCGTCACGTCAGCGGATCGCCTCAACGCCGGATGGACCGCAGCACAGCGCGCGCGTGAACGCGGCCTTGTTCATGCGCGGTCGCATGTCGAACGATTGCTCGAAGACGTTCCGCCGAACTGCGCGCTGGTGACGGTGCTCGACGGCCACCCCGCGACGCTCGCCTGGCTCGGCGCGGTCGCGGGCCATCGCGTTCGACCTCTCGGGATCGAACATTTCGGGCAGACCGGAACGATCGCGGACTTGTTCCGCCATTACGGCATCGATGCGAATGCCATCGTCGCTGCGGCTCAGGCCATCGCACCAGGCCGGCCGATCCGGCACCTCACGGCTTTGCCCTAGCTTATTTTCGGCAGTGCAACGATCAGGCTTTGCAGCGATGCAAGCGCGACGATGAATCCAAAGCTCAAGACTGCGACAACAATCGCGTAGAGCAGCGAACGGCCTCGTGGCGCGCGCAGCAAAATTGACAATCCAATCCAGAGAAGAATCACACCGTACAGCCCGAACAGCGTGAGAAATTGCAGCCCGGGCAACAACAGAAACACACCCGACAGCCAGACCGGCGTAAACGAATAAGCCGCAAGCTTCAGCGCATTCGGAAAATAACGATCAGCATCGAACGACTTGGCGAGCAGATCGATGATCAGCGCGGTGACATAGACGATCACAAAAGTGAACGCGTAGCTGAGGACCGCCTCAATCAGTCCGGCGATGGCCGGCACGCGAAACGATCCGGCCGATGTCGTGACACCGATCACCGATTTTCCGATGAAGCCAAACACCGCCGGAATAAGCGCGAGGATCGCGACATAGCGCCCAAACAAATAAGTCGGCTCACCGGATTCGCGCTCGATCACGCGCCATTCGCGGCCGGGCGACAGCAAGATGCCTCTCACGCGGTGCAGGAGATTCATACCAAAATCCGTCAGCGGCCTTGTGCGTCTTCGATCATCATGCCCGCACATTTTTCCGCGATCATGATTGTCGGAGAATTGGTATTGCCGGAGGTAATCGTCGGCATCACCGACGCATCGGCAACGCGCAGATTTTCTATCCCGATCACGCGCAATCGTTCGTCCACCACGGCCATTGGATCATCGGCACGGCCCATTTTCGCGGTGCCGACGGGATGAAAGATCGTTGTACCAATGTCACCCGCAGCCTTGATCAATCCGGTTTCGTCGTCATCGCGCACGCTTTCGCCCGGCAAATGCTCGACCGGCTTGTACCGCTGCAAAGCTGGCTCCGCCACGATCTTGCGCGCAACGCGGATGGACTCCGCGGCCACGCGCCGGTCTTCGTCGGTCGAAAGGTAATTCGGCTGGATCAGCGGCTTGTCCGCAGGATCGGATGAGCGCAGCCGCACATTGCCGCGGCTGGTCGGCTGCACATTGGCCACGCTCACGGTGAAAGCCGGGAATGGATGCAGCGGATCGCCGAACTTGTCGAGCGAGAGCGGCTGGACGTGAAACTGGATATTGGGCCGCTCGCGATGGGAATCGGAACGCGTGAACGCGCCAAGCTGCGAGGGCGCCATTGTCATCGGCCCGCGCCGGAACAGTGCGTAGCCTACACCCATGCTCGCACGGCGGAAGATCGACTTGTACATCTCATTCATCGTCGGCACGCCGGACACTTTGTAGATCAGGCGAAGCTGCAGATGATCCTGCAGATTTTCGCCGACACCCGGCCTTTCCTGCACAACCGGAATGCCGAACTGGGTCAGCTGCGATGCACGCCCGATCCCGGACAATTCGAGGATCTGCGGCGATCCAACCGCGCCTGCGGCGAGAACGACTTCGCCGCTGCATCGGGCTACACGTGACGCACCATTCTGCTTGAAGCGCACACCGGTGACGCGCTTGCCGTCGAATTCTAGACCTTCAACGAGACACCCGGTTTCGACCCGCAGGTTGCGCCGACGCATCGCGGGCTGCAGGAAGCCGCGTGCAGTGGACCAGCGCCGCCCGCGCCGCTGGTTCACATGGAAATAGCCGACCCCTTCGTTGCTGCCGGTGTTGAAATCATCCGACCGCGGAATCCCGTATTCCTCAGCGGCGTTCGCGAACGCATCCATCAACTCCCAACGAATGCGCGGATGATCGACGCGCCATTCGCCACCGACCGCATGGTGTTCACCTGCGCCCATGAAATGATGCAGATGCTTCTTGAAGAACGGCACAACATCGTTCCAGCCCCAGCCACTCAAGCCAAGCTGGCGCCAGTGATCGTAATCGGCGGCCTGCCCGCGCATGTAGATCATCGCGTTGATCGCTGACGATCCGCCAAGCACCTTGCCGCGCGGATAGTTCAGCGACCGCCCATTCAGCCCGGGCACCGGCTCGGTCTTGAACATCCAGTCGGAGCGCGGATTGCCGATCGCGAAAAGGTATCCGACCGGAATGTGAAACCAGATCCAGTTGTCCTTGCCGCCGGCTTCCAGCAGCAGAACTTTCTTGCGTGAGTCCGTCGACAGGCGATTGGCCAGTACACAGCCAGCCGAACCCGCGCCGACCACGATATAATCGTAATCGCCCTCAAGCGGCGCCTCAGTACCACCCTTACGGAATTGGGGCCGGAGCTTTTGGAATGACGGTTTCATGACGCGGCTACTTAGCGGGGCCGTACCGATTTTGGCAATCCGGCGCCGTCTTGCGGCAAGCCCGATTTCGCGCCATTCTCCCAGCGTGATCCGGGACTTGCTGCGCGCATGTCCCGATTTGGGAACGGCGGTTCCCTCCTGCAATCGTCCTCACGATGCCACCACAACGCGGGCTATGTCCGCGTAACGGAGAACCGCCATGCCGATCCGATTCATCTCAACTATTTTGCTCGCATTACTTTCGTTCGCCGGTCCAGCATCAGCGCAGGATGCGCTTACGGTCTTCGCCGCAGCGTCGATGAAAAACGCGGTTGACGACATCAATGCCGAGTTCACCAAGGCAACCGGCATCAAGGTCAGCGCGAGCTATGCCGCAAGCTCCGCACTCGCCAAGCAGATCGAGAACGCGGCGCCTGCGGACATATTCGCGTCCGCCGATCTGGAATGGATGGATTATGTCGCGCAGAAAAAGCTCATCAAGGACGACACGCGCGTCAACCTGCTCGGCAACAAGCTCGTCCTGATCGCGCCGAAAGATTCGAAGATCGGCAATGTCGCCATTGCCAAAGGCTTCGATCTCGCAAAGCTTGCCGGCGGCGAACGCATTGCCTTCGCCGATGTGCGTGCGGTGCCTGCGGGCAAATATGCCAAAGCCGCACTGGAATCGCTCGGAAGTTGGGCCGCCGCAGAACCTAAAGCCGCGATGGCGGAGAATGTCCGCGCCGCACTTGCGCTCGTGTCACGCGGCGAAACCCCGCTCGGCATCGTCTATGAAACCGACGCCAAGATCGATCCGGGCGTGAAGATCGTCGGTACTTTTCCCGAAGGATCGCACCCCGCAATCACCTATCCCGTGGCGGTGACGGCAACGGCAAAGCCGGACGCCATGAAATATCTTGCCTACCTGCGTTCGCAGAATGCCAAGATCATCTTCGAAAAATACGGATTCACGTTCCTGATTCGCCCGACATCGTGAACTGGCTTTTCGAGATTACACCTGACGAATGGGTCGCGATCCGCCTGTCATTGCGGATCGCGGCCGTCGCAACTGTCATTGCGCTGCCATTTGGCATTGGCGTCGCATGGTTGCTGGCGCGCAAAAAATTCCATGGCCGCGCGCTGCTAGACGCGCTGACGTTTCTGCCGCTAGTCCTACCACCGGTCGTGACCGGTTATCTCCTGCTCATTATGTTCGGCCGCAAAGGTCTGATTGGCGCGTTCCTCGCGGACAACTTCGGAATCGTCTTTTCCTTTCGCTGGACGGGCGCAGCGCTTGCCTGTGGCATCATGGCGTTTCCCCTTCTGGTTCGCCCGATCCGGCTTTCATTCGAGGCTATCGATAAACGGCTAGAGGACGCCTCGGCCACGCTGGGTGCGCCGCCCCTCTGGCAATTCATCACGGTTACGCTGCCACTCGCCTTGCCGGGCGTGATCGCCGGAATGGTCCTGAGCTTCGCCAAGGCGCTCGGCGAATTCGGCGCGACCATCACTTTCGTGTCCAACATTCCCGGCGAAACGCAGACCATCGCAGCCGCGATCTACACCTATACGCAAATCCCGAATGCCGACACCGCTGCGTTGCGACTGGTCATCGTGTCGGTTGTCATCGCTGTCGCTGCGCTGATCGCATCGGAATGGCTGGCGCGCAGGGCGCAAGCGCGCCTACACGGAGAATGACGTGCTGACAGTCAACGTGCAAAAGATGTTCGGCGGTGTGACGATCGAAGCCGCATTCGAAAGCGCGGTAGGCGTCACTGCGCTGTACGGTCCGTCCGGCGCAGGCAAGACCAGCATCGTCAGCATGATCGCAGGTTTGCTGAAGCCGGATCGCGGACGCATCGATCTGGACGACACGACGCTCTTTGATTCCGAACACGGCATCCATATTCCCGCATATCGCCGCCGCATGGGTTATGTGTTCCAGGAAGGCAGACTGTTTCCACACATGAGCGTGGCGCAAAATCTCGATTACGGGCGCTGGATGAACCGGTTGCCCCGCGACACGACGGAATCCGATCGCGTGATCGCTCTACTGGATCTCGCTCCGCTGCTGACACGTCGTCCGCGTAACCTGTCCGGGGGCGAGCGTCAGCGTGTCGCCATCGGACGCGCGCTGCTTGCAAAGCCGCGCCTCCTTCTGCTCGATGAGCCGCTGGCCTCACTCGACCGCTCGCGCAAGCAGGAAATCCTCCCCTATCTCGCGCGCCTGCGGGACGAATCAAAAGTTCCGATGATCTATGTCAGCCATCAGGCCGGCGAGATCGTGAAGATCGCCTCCCAGGTGGTTCGCATCGAGGATGGGCGCGTTGTCGAGACAGGCGGTCTCGATCTGCTTGATGCCGAACGCCGGAGCATGGTCTTCTAGGACTGTGTTTCCATCCGAACGAATCGTCTGCCTCACCGAAGAAACCGTCGAGACGCTTTATCTTCTCGGCGAGGAGAAGCGCATTGTCGGCGTCTCCGGCTATGCGGTCCGGCCTCCACATGTGAGGAAGGAAAAGCCGCGCGTATCGGCTTTCATCAGCGCGGATATTCCGAAAATACTCGCGCTGAAACCCGATCTCGTTCTCACCTTCTCGGACCTGCAGGCCGATATTGTCGCGGCGTTGATCCGCGCCGGCGCGCAAGTTCATGCATTCAACCAGCGAGACATCGTGGGCATTCTCGCAATGATCCGCACGGTCGGCGCGCTGGTAGACGCGCAAGATAGAGCCAAGGCGCTGGCCCAATCCCTCGTGCAGCGGGTGGCAAGATTCAAGGAGCGGAGCGCCGCATTGAAACGCAGGCCACGCGTCTATTTCGAGGAATGGGACGAGCCGATGATTTCGGGAATCGGTTGGGTTTCGGAGCTGATCGACACCGCTGGGGGCATCGACGTGTTCCCACAACTCGCGATGTGCAAGAGCGCAACCGAACGCATCGTGACGCCGCAACAAGTCATTGATGCAGCGCCTGACATCGTGATCGGTTCATGGTGCGGGAAGAAATTTATCCCGGAGAAATTCACTGCACGCAAAGGCTTCGATGCAATCCCCGCTGTGCGCGGTGGGTTTCTGCACGAAATCAAGTCGCCACTGATCCTGCAGCCCGGCCCTGCCGCGCTGACCGATGGCCTAGATGAATTGGTACGGATCGTGGACGAATGGGTTGCGGCTATTTGAGACGCTGCAGCGCGCTCGCGAGATAATCAAACGCCTCGATCAAGGCTGGCCCGCCGCACATCGTATAACGCGTTGGCAATTCAATACGCCGCTCGGGCGGATAAAGCGCCTGCAAAGCCGGATGCATCACATAGAGCGAGCCCTGATCCTGCGGCGCGCGCGGAGGATCTTTCAGAAACACGAGGTCGGGTTTCAGCATCAGCAGTTTTTCCAGCGGAAGAAATCCGCCATAGCCTGCGGGTGCGCCGTCCGGCGGATTGAAATGCGCGGCACGCAGCAAGGTCGATGCGAGCGTTTCAGGTCCCGCAGTAAACCCACCACGCTCGATCACCAGCGCGGTCATGCCGCTTCGCGGAGATGCCGTGGCGGCGCGAGCCTGCGCCGCATCAAGCGAAGCGATCATCGCGTGCCCGCGGTCAGAATGACCGAGCAATTCCGCGACATGCGCGATTTCACGCCGCGCGCTTTCAAGGCCGGAGACAAGGTCGAGTTTCTCCACGCGAAAACCGAGGCGGCCCAGCATGCGCTGCGTTGCCGGGCGGTCCCACGCCCCGATCAGCACGAGGTCGGGATCAAGTGGGATTGCGGATTCGGCCTGCCAATCGAGCCGGCGAAAGGCGCGCGCCTTATCCGCCACAACCGACAGCGCTGGATCGGCGGCGTAGGGCGAAAGGCCCGCGATCTGCGCAGGGTCAGCCAGCGCCAGCACAAGCTGGTCGGCGCATAAATTGAACGAGACGACCCGGCGCGGAGTTTGCGCATCGGCAGCGGTGATAAGGGCGCAGGCCGTCAATACCGCCGCGCAGAGCTTTTCACACCAGCTTTTCATCTTCATTCGTTCCATACCGCATTATAAGCATCGCAGGCCGCGTGCGGCTCCTAAAATGAAAGAACGCCTTTGCGCCACCGGCTTACCATCGCTCTCATCGTGCTCATCGCGGTTCTGATGCTCGTATCACTGATGGTCGGTCCGGCCGGATTGTCGCCACGCACAGCACTTGCGGCATTGCTGACGGGCGACGGTGCGCCGGGGATCATCGTGCGCGAGATCCGCCTGCCCCGCACGCTGCTTGCCGCATTGATCGGGGCGACGCTGGGATTATCAGGCGCTGCTTTGCAAGGATTGCTTCGCAACCCGCTGGCCGAGCCTGCCTTGTTCGGCGCGCCACAGGCCGCAGCGGCAGCGGCATCCTTCGTTATCGCTTTCGGCTTCGTCCCCGCAACGTCGCTTGGCGCGCCGGTCGCAGGAATCTTCGGCGCGCTGCTCTCGGTCGGCGGTCTCATTCTGATCGCCGGGCGACGCGCAAGCCTGACAGTGATTCTGCTCGCGGGTTTAGCACTCGCAAGTTTCGCAGGCGCCGTTACCGCGCTTATTCTTAATCTCGCGCCCAATCCTTTCATCGCTCTCGAAGTGGCCTTCTGGCTGCTGGGATCGCTGGAGGACCGCTCGATCGAGCACCTTGTCATCGCAGCACCGTTTCTCCTCGCAAGTTGGATTATACTCGGACTGACCGCGCGCTCGTTCCGCGTGCTCGCGCTGGGCGAAGATGCTGCGGCTTCCTTGGGAATCGTTCTGGTTCGCACGCGGCTGATGGTTGTGATCGGCGTTGCGCTCGGTGTCGGCTCAGCCGTCGCGGTCGCAGGCTCGATCGGCTTTGTCGGCCTCGTCGCGCCACATCTTGTCAGGCGCTTCGTGCAATCCGATCCGACGCGGGTGATGCTGCCCGCGGCCCTCACCGGAACGGCATTGCTGCTTGCTGCGGACATTGCCGTGCGAAGCGTGCCCTCGGCCAACGAATTGAAAGTCGGCGTCGTGACCGCGTTAATCGGCGTGCCGGTTTTCCTCGCGATGATTCTCAACGAACGACGAACGGAAGGGACTGAGTCGTGAGCGCCCCCGTCATCCTTCGCGCCGATGACACAAGCGTTAGCCTCGGCGGGCGTTCGATTGTCGAGCGCGCGCGGGTGAAATTACGGCGCGGCGAACTCGCGGTCCTTGTCGGCCCGAACGGCGCGGGCAAGACAACTCTGATCCGCGCGCTGGCCGGGCTTCTTCCAGCCGACGGAAAAATATCTCTCGACGACAAGCCGCTCACTTCGTTCAGTCCGCGCGAGCGCGCGCGGCGCATCGCCTATCTGCCGCAGGGCAATGTTTTCCATTGGCCGATGCCCGTCGAGACCGTCATTGCCCTTGGCCGCTATCCGCACGGCGATCCATTCGGAACACCGACCGACGAGGACCGGCGCGCCGTGCGCGCTGCTCTCAAAGCCACCGGCACCGAAGGGCTGGCAAAGCGCATTGTGACGACGCTTTCGGGTGGCGAACGCGCCCGCGTCGCACTCGCGCGGGCATTGGCGACGCAAGCGCCGGTATTGCTCGTTGATGAGCCGACCGTGTCGCTCGACCCACGGCATCAACTCGTGGTGATGGAAGTGCTGCGCGACGCGGCGCGGAGCGGATGCGCGGTTCTTGCCGTGCTGCACGATTTGTCACTCGCAGCGCGTTTCGCCAACCATGTCCTGCTGATGCAGGAGGGGCGCGTCGTCACGCAAGGCGAAGTGAAGGAGGTGCTGACAGAACAGCGCATCGCCGACGTCTTCGGAATTTCCACGCACATGCTCGATCTCGACGGCACGCGCGTTCCCATTCCGCAATGGCCGCTATAACGCGGTCCGGCCGGGAATGTCTGCAATCATGGCTCGCGCGATCTCGTGCTCGCCCATCACCACGATATTCGCGCCGTGCCGCTTGAGATGTTCAACCTCGGCTTTCGAATGTGCCCGCGCGATGATCGGCAACTTTGCATTCATCAGGCGCGCCTGCTCGACCACTTGTCCGCCTTCGAATGCATCGGGAATTGCAACGAGCAGACAGCGGGCATTCGCGATATTCGTCGCGAACACCACTTCCGGATCCGCCGCATTGGATGAGATCGCCTCGATCCCCTTATTATTGAGTTCCTCGACGGCGGCACGGCTATCCTCGACCACGATAAACGGCACAGCCTTTTCCTTCAGCACCGTACTGATGTAACTGCCGACGCGGCCGTGGCCGACCAGCACGACATGATCGCGCAGCGCCGTGACCGGCAGCGGTTCGCGCGTTGGCGTTTCCTTTTTCTGCGTGGATTCCACCGTCGCGGTTTTCACACGATCAAACCATCGATCGAGTGCGGAAAAGCACAACGGGTTGAGTACGATCGAAAGAATGGCACCTGCGAGAATCAAATCGCGGCCCGCTTCCGGCAGCAGCGACAGACTGACGCCGAGGCTCGCGAGAATGAACGAAAATTCGCCGATCTGCGCGAGGCTCGCCGAAACCGTCAGCGCGGTGGAATTAGGACGGCCGAACATCCGGACGATCGCGAACGCTGCGATGCTTTTGCCAAAAATAATAATCGCGACGGTCGCGAGCAACGGCCCGGGCTGGCGCCAGATGATCGTCGGATCGAACAGCATTCCGACCGACACGAAGAAAAGAACTGTGAACGCATCGCGCAGCGGCAGCGATTCCTGCGCGGCGCGCTGGCTCAATTCGGATTCGGCGAGAATTATTCCCGCAAAAAACGCGCCGAGCGCGAACGACACTCCGAATAATTCGGACGCCCCGTAAGCAACGCCAAGCGCGATTGCGAGCACGGGCAGCCGGAACAACTCGCGCGATCCGGTATGGGCGACATAATGCAAGATCCATGGAATGACCCGCTTGCCGACGACAAGCATGAAGACAACGAAGGCAGCGACCTTGCCGAGGGTTATTCCGAGCGGGATCGCGAGCGCCTGCCAACTCGCGCCTGCGCCCTCACCTTTCATCAGCCCGGCCAGAACCGGCAGCATCACGAGCGCGAGAACCATGGCGAGGTCCTCGACAATCAGCCAGCCAACCGCGATGCGGCCACGATCGGTATCCAGCAATCGCCGTTCCTGCATCGCGCGCAGCAGCACCACCGTGCTCGCAACCGACAACGCAAGTCCGAACACGATGCTTCCGCCGAGCGGCCAGCCAAGAAACCACCCAAGCGCCACACCCATCAGCGTGGCGGCCGCGATCTGCACGATCGCGCCCGGTATGGCGATGGCGCGCACCGACAGAAGATCATCGAGCGAAAAATGCAGGCCCACGCCAAACATCAGGAGAATGACGCCGATTTCCGCAAGGTCGGTTGCCAGTGCCTGATCGGCGACAAATCCCGGCGTGAAAGGTCCCATCACCACACCGGCCAGCAGATAGCCGACGATTGGCGAAATCCTGATCCGTTGCAGCAGCGCGCCGAAAATGAAGGCCAGAACGAGGCCAACGACAATCGTGGAAATCAGCGGCGTGTGATGCATCAGGTTCTTTCGACTCTCCCCGCTTGTATGTAGGAGACGAGAGGCCGCGCGTATTGGCTAAAATGCCACCTTGTCCCCGCCCTTCAACGACAGGATGTCGCGGGCTTCAGCTGGCGATGCAATCTCCAGACCAAGATTCTCGATAATCTGCCGCACATTCCGCACCTGCGCGGCATTGGATTCTGCAAGTTTGCCCGCGCCGAGCCAGAGTGAATCTTCAAGTCCGACACGCACGTTGCCGCCCATCGCAGCAGCCATTGCCGCAATCGGCATCTGGTTGCGGCCCGCACCAAGCACGGACCAGCGATAATCGTCTCCGAACAGACGGTCGGCCGTGCGCCTCATTTGCATGACATCCTCCGGGTGCCCGCCAATTCCACCGAGGATTCCGAACACCGATTGCACGAACAAGGGAGGCTTGATGAGTCCGCGATCCGCAAAATGCGACAGCGTATAAAGATGCCCGATGTCGTAGCACTCAACCTCGAAGCGCGTGCCGTTCTCCGAGCAGGTCGTCAGGATGTATTCGATGTCGGCAAGCGTGTTCTTGAACATGCCCTTGCGCGAACCTTCGAGATACGGTTCCTCCCAATCGTGTTTGAACTTGCCCTTGAAGCGCTCGATCATCGGGTAAAGCCCGAAATTCATCGTGCCCATGTTGAGCGAAGCGACTTCCGGCTTGAAGGTCGCAGCAGGGCGCACGCGCTCTTCCACCATCATCGTCGGCGCGCCACCCGTCGTAATGTTGATCACGGCGTCGCAGCGCTGCTTAATCACTTTCAGAAACGGCGCGAACGCTTCGGGCGATTGGTCGGGTTTGCCGTCTTTCGGATTGCGTGCATGGAGGTGGACTACTGCAGCGCCGGCTTCCGCAGCACCGATTGCGGCATCGGCAATTTCCTGCGGGGTTATCGGCAGATACGGCGACATCGATGGCGTGTGGATCGCGCCGGTGACGGCACAGGTGATGATGACTTTGCGCGATTTCGCCATGACGTTCCTCAAACCTTATTTTGACGTGCCATTCTCACACAAGCGATTGGGTATCGCCACAGATCGAGATCGCCTGCCCTGAAATCGTTCGCCCGAGCGGCGAGCAGAGAAACAGGATTTGGTCGGCAAGCTGCGTCGGCGTCACCATCGTCCGCAGAGAAACCTTGCTCAGCGCGGAGCCTTCGATCTCCTCGTAGCTCCTGTTCAGCGCCCGCGCCTTGTTTTCGAACACGCTGCGGATGCGCGCGCCTTCGACCAGTCCCGGCTGGATCGCATTGACGCGGATGCCGTACTCACCGAGTTCGGCGGCAAGCGCCTTGGTCAGCCCAACCACGCCCCATTTCGCCGCTGCATAAGGCGCGCGCAGCGGAAACGACAGCCGCCCCGCGACGGAAGACAGATTGATGATCGAGGCGTTCTCGCTCGACTTGAGCATTGGCACGGCAATCCGCGCGCAATTGAATAGGCCCGTCAGGTCGATGGCGATGCAGCGATCCCAGTCCTCAGGATCAATTTCATCCACGCGCCCGGTCGGTCCCGCGATGCCCGCGTTGTTGACCAGCACATCGAGGCCGCCGAGCGATTTTTGCGTATCGTGAAATAGCCTTTCCACATCGTCGCGATTCGCGACATCGGCTTTGCTCGATGTCACCTTGAGAGAAAGTTTTTCGAGCGCCCCTTCGTCCACATCGCAGACGTGTACGCGCGCGCCTTCGTCGAGAAATCGTTTCGCGATCTCGTGCCCGATGCCACCCGCACCGGCAGTAACGAGAACGCGAAGCCCTTTGATTTGCAGATCCATGAGTTGCCTCTATGTAGCCTTGGGCTGTTCGTTCTTGTGCGCGACGAGCGCCGCGAGACGGGCATCGCGCCATTCCATTTTCTTTGCGACCTCGGCCGGCGAAAGCGCCTTCGCCCATTCGCCAAGAACGCACTTGCGATTAGCGCCCGCGTAAATCTGCGCGTCCGCCTCGCTCAACCGCGCAAGGCTCGGCCCATAGCGGTCGCAATAGTCGGGAATACCTCCGGGCGCGTTCAATTCGATTGT
Organism: Pseudorhodoplanes sinuspersici; assembly: GCA_945862935.1. Lineage (GTDB taxonomy): Bacteria > Pseudomonadota > Alphaproteobacteria > Rhizobiales > Xanthobacteraceae > Pseudorhodoplanes > Pseudorhodoplanes sinuspersici_A. The sequence goes on from CAMBBO010000048.1 coordinate 14,561, forward strand.
CTCGAACGGCCCCATGAACGCCCAGCGCAGTCCAAGCCCGTCCTTGATCGTCTTGTCGAGATCGGCGGGCGATACATAGCCCTCGCCAACGAGCCGGAAGGCCTCCGACAGCAGCACCGCCTGCAAACGATTCAGGATAAATCCATCGACCTCTTTACGCACGACAATCGGCACCTGCCCTGTGCCTTCATAAATTGCCTTGGCCCGCGCAATCACATCCGGCGATGTCCACGGTGCACCGACGAGTTCGACAATGGGCACAAGATGCGGCGGATTGACCGGATGCGCCACGAGACAACGATGGCGGCCCTTCAAATGTTCGGTGTAGCGGCTCGCAACAATCGTGGATGTTGACGACGCAAGGATCGCATCAGGCGCTGCGAGCGCATCCATCTGCGCGAACAATTCCTGCTTGATCTCAAGCTTCTCGGGTGAGTTTTCCTGAACGAAACCTGCGCCCTCAAGTGCGTCGGCAATTGTCGCAGCATAGCGCACGCGCGACGCAGCGCCTTTCGGATCGTTCGCGAGCTTGTGCTTTGCAAGTTCGGTAAGCCCGTCTCGAATGAGACCGAGCGCCTTCGCGCTTGCGTCCGGCGCGTTGTCGTAGATCGCGACATTGTGCCCCGCGCGAGCAAACACCATTGCCCATGCGCGCCCGATCAGCCCCGCGCCAATGATGGCGACGTTCGGATGAGCCAAAACTTCCTCCTTCAATTTACTTTTTTGTTGCAGCCATGAATTCGAAATCGCAGCCCAAATCAGCCTGCTGGACCTGCTCGCGATAAAGCTTCGCGTAACCGCGATCCGAACCCGGATGCGGCGGCGGCGCTTTCCAGTC
>CAMBBO010000049.1 GCA_945862935.1 Pseudorhodoplanes sinuspersici
GACGTCGTCGTGATTTTGAAAGGCATCGAATACGCCTTCGGCATGACCACGGCATTCTTCCGTGACGATCGCCTCGAACAGCTGTTCCTTGTCCTTGAAGTACACATAGAGCGTGCCCTTAGACACGCCGGCCGCACGGGCGATGTCGCTCATGCTGGCGGCGTCGAAGCCCTGCGCGAGAAAAATCGCGCGCGCGCCATCGACGATCTGACGGCGCTTTGCGCTGTCGTCGTCGGTGCGAGGGCGTTCGGCCTGCAGAGTGTCACTCATAACCTTGTCCTTAGCGGATTCGCCGCGCTCGGGCGTTTCGTTCCGGGTGAGCCTATCAGACTTATGACCAATGACCGAACCGTTCGGTCATCTTGACTCTGGTGCCCCTCAACGACTATGTAATTGACCGAACGGTTCGGTCAAGTGGCAATTCGACGCCCCCGCCGAGAGCATCTGGAGACACGGCTATGTATCAGGAACGCGACGAGCAGGGCGGAATCGTCAATAAGGCCAAGGCGATAAAGCGGATCGTCATTACAAACGGCGTGTCTGCCGGGGAAGGGCTTTTGGCCCGCTTCAGCCGCAGGACGCTGATTCTCGGCGCCGTCGCCGGGATCGCCCTGATCGCGGGGGGCGTGTTTGGCGTCCGCTACCTGGCCGTTGGCCGCTATCTTCTTTCCACCGACGACGCCTATGTGCGCGCGCACAACACCACGCTCGCCGCGAAGGTCCCCGGCTATCTCTCGGCCATCAAGATAGGCGACAACGCGCAGGTTCGCGCTGGCGACGTGATCGCGACCATTGACGATGGCGACTACAAGCTCGCTGCGGATTCCGCCCGCGAGAAGGCGGCAACGCAAGCTGCGAGTGTCGAGCGCTTCTCGCGCCAGATCGAAGCGCAGCTCGCCAATGTCGAGCAGGCGAAGGCGCAGGTTTCCTCGGCGCAGGCCGCGCAGAAGCGCGCGCAATCCGAATATGACCGCCAGCAGGCGCTGGCCGGCAAGGAATTCGCGAGCAAGCAGACGTATGAACAGGCGCTCGCGAGCCGCGATCAGGCCAATGCCGGTGTGCTGAGCGCGCAGGCTGCTCTTGAAGCCGCCGAAGCCAATGTCGGCGTTTTGAAAGCGCAGCAGCAGGAAGCATCCCGCACGCTCGATGAATTGAAGACCGCGCAGGCGAAGGCCGATCGCGATCTGTCGTTCACGGTGGTGCGCGCACCGATTGACGGCGTGTTCGGCAATCGCGGCGTGCAGACGGGCGATTTCGTGCAGACCGGACAGCGGCTCGGCGCGCTGGTGCCGCTCGATGACGTGTTTATTGATGCGAACTTCAAGGAAACGCAGTTGACGCGGCTGCGCCCTGGCCAGCCGGTGGACATCGCGGTAGACGCCGTCCCCGGCCACAACATTCACGGCACGGTGGAAAGCCTGTCGCCGGCATCCGGCTCGGTGTTCTCGCTGCTGCCCGCGGAAAACGCGACCGGCAACTTCACCAAGATCGTGCAGCGTGTCCCCGTTCGTATTCGCGTGCCGGTGGATGTCGCGGCTCAACAGATCTTGCGTCCCGGCATGTCGGTGGTCGTGAGCGTCAACACAAAGTCGCTTGAGAATGCCGACGGCAAGCCAGCTTCCGCGCAGCTTGCTCCGGCGCCGCTCGCAGGACGCAACTAATCATGGCTACCGCCGCCGCATCGTCCGCGCTTCCTGCGTCCGGTTCTGCGTCCACGGGCGCGGACGAGCGGATCGACCCGAAGAAGCTCATCGCGTTCATCGCGATGGTGTTCGGCATGTTCATGGCGATCCTGGACATCCAGATCGTCTCGGCTTCGCTCACCGATATTCAGGCCGGCCTTGCCGCATCGAGCGATGAAATCTCGTGGGTGCAGACGGCGTATCTCGTCGCTGAAGTCGTCGCCATCCCGTTATCGGGGTATCTGTCGCGCGCGCTCGGCACTCGCAACATGTTTGCGATTTCCTGCGCGGGATTTACTTTCGCGAGCCTGATGTGCGGACTGACGTCTTCCATCGACCAGATGATCGTGTGGCGCGCGATTCAGGGTTTCATCGGCGGCGGCATGATCCCGACCGTGTTCGCCTCGGCCTTCCTCATTTTCCCGCGTTCCAAGCAGCCTATCATCTCGCCGATGATCGGGCTTGTTGCAACGCTGGCGCCGACCATCGGGCCGACCGTCGGCGGGTATCTCACCGATGCCTTGTCGTGGCACTGGCTATTCTTCATCAATATCGTTCCGGGCATTCTCGTTACTATTGCAGTGCTGGTGCTGGTCGATTTCGACAAGGGCGACAAATCGCTGCTGCAGCATTTTGATTGGGTCGGGCTGCTGTCGATGGCGGGCTTTCTCGGCGCGCTCGAATACGTGCTCGAAGAAGGGCCGAAGAACGACTGGCTCGACGATCACGCGGTCGCGTGGCTCGCGCTCGTCTCGGTGGTTTCGGCGGTGATCTTCTTCTACCGGGTGCTTACCGCGCACATACCCATTGTCGATCTGCGCGCCTTCAAGGACCGCAACTTCGCGATCGGCAGCCTGTTCTCTTTCGTGCTCGGCATCGGGCTGTACGGGCTCACATATCTCTATCCGATCTATCTGGCGCAGATCCGTGGCTATAACGCGCTGATGATCGGCGAGACGATGTTCGTCTCAGGGCTTGCGATGTTCTTCACTGCGCCCGTTGCCGGCAAGCTGATGACCAAGCTCGACCCGCGCGTCATGCTGATGGTTGGCTTCCTCATCTTTGCCTATGGCTCATGGCAGATGACGTCGCTGACCAAGGACTGGGATTTCTACGAACTGATCTGGCCGCAAATCTTCCGCGGCGTCGGGATGATGTTGTCGATCGTGCCGATTACCAATGTTGCGCTCGGCACGCTGACGCCCGACATGATCAAGAACGCCTCCGGCCTGTTCAACTTGATGCGTAATCTCGGCGGCGCGCTCGGGCTGGCCGCGATCAACACCCTTCTGAACGACCAGATCGACCTGCATCTTGCTCGCCTGCATGAAAGCGTGAATGCGGCGAATGCAACGGCGGTCGAAACCTTGAACAATATGACCCAGCGATTCTCGGATTTCGGCAGCGCCGCACCCGCAATGGCGCTGAAGCAGATGGCCATGATGGTGCGCCAGCAAGCAACCGTGATGGCCTTTGCCGACATGTTTCTGATCCTGTCGGTTCTGTTTGTGGGTCTTGCCGCGCTCGGCATCATCATGAAAAGGCCAAAGCCGGTCGGTGCGGGCGCTGGCGGGCATTGACACCAGCTCCCATTAAGACCTTGGCAAGGCCAAAACCGTTTCGGTGCTGCGGCGTCTTGCTGCAGCACCTAGAAGGCTTCCCTAGCGTACCAATATAAGGAACGCGCGGCCCTTGCCGGGGCCAAGCGCGATTTTGGGAGGCGTTCGATGAATTTCCGTTTCAGCTGGATCGGTGTGGCTGTTGTCGCGATCGCTCTTGCTTTCGTGGCCGGCGCGGCTGACGCCAAGATGGGCGGCGGCAAGAGCTTCGGCAGCCGCGGGATGAATACGTTTTCCGCGCCGCCTGCGACGCGCACCGCGCCGAATGTCGCCCCGATCAACCGCTCGATGACGTCTCCCGCTGCCGCACCAAGCACGGCGGCGACGACTGCAAGCGCCGCGCGTCCCGCCGGTCCGGGTGGGTTGTTCAATCGTCCGGGTCTGATCGGCGGCCTCGCTGCCGGATTTCTCGGCGCGGGTCTTCTCGGCATGCTGATGGGCCACGGCTTCCTTGGCGGCCTCGGCGGCCTTGCCTCGCTGTTCGGCCTCATCGTCCAGATCGGTCTGGTGATGCTGGTCGCGCGCCTGCTCTGGAACTGGTTCCAGCGCAAGAATGAGCCGGCCGTCGCTGGCGGTCCGTCACTTCGTCATATTTACGGCGACGCTCCGAACAAGGGTGCGGTCGATCTCAACGCTGCGACCGGTTCGGAATTCTATGTTCCGGCGAAGCTCGATCTCACCGCGCAGGACTTCGACGAATTCGAGAAGCTGCTCGCCGACGCGCAAGCGGCCTACAGCAAGGAAGACCTTGCCGCGCTGCGTATGCTGGCGACGCCGGAAATGCTGTCCTATTTCGCCGAGGAGTTCGCTCACAACGCGAGCCGCGGCGTGCAGAACAAGGTGTCGAACGTCAAGCTCGAGCAGGGCGACCTGTCGGAAGCCTGGCGTGAGGACGGCGGCGAATACGCAAGCGTCGCGATGCGCTTCTCGCTGGTGGACCAGATGGTCGACCGCAAGACCGGCGCCGTCGTCGAAGGCGATGAAACGCCGCGGGAAGCAACCGAGGTGTGGACTTTCCGCCGCTCCCCGAAGGGAAGCTGGATGCTCTCAGCGATCCAGCAGGCCTAACGCTTCGTCATCTATTGAGAACGAAAAATGCCCGGCGATCAGCCGGGCATTTTTGTTTGTGGGGGCTTCCCGCAAAAGCCCGCGCGCTGCTATCTTCGCGCATGCTCCGCATCCTGATCTTGATCTTGGCCGTTTTGGCTGGCGCTTCGCCCGCCTTCGCGCAAAATGCGAAACCGGCTGCCGTCAGCAGCGTCGGCCCGTGGGAATCCGTCATCTGGGTGCGCGGCGGCAAAGTGGAGCGCTGCACGCTCTCGCGCGCGAAGCCGCTCGCCGATGGCACGAGCTACGGCTTTCTCATCGACCGCGAAGTGCTGTTCGGCGTGGACCAGCCGAAATGGAAGTTTCCGGCCAATGCACGATTGCAGCCGGTGTTGACGCCTTCATCCGGCGGCGGCGCCAAGGTCGTTGCGGAATCGGTTGCGCCGACCCGCGCGAACATCACCATGCCGCGCGCGATGCTCGACGACCTTCAAAAATCCGAGCATCTTGATGTGGAGATCGCAGGCAGTAAGACGCGATTGCCGTTCGACGACTTCAACGCGGCGCGCGTCGTGCTGGAAATCTGTGTGCAGAAGATCGGCAAAGCCTACCAGCCGGGTTAGCTTTTTGGCTTGCCATATCCGCCTGCTGTCGGCGTCTGGATGATGATCGCTTCACCTGCATCGATCACGGTCGCGTCGCAGCCTTGCAGCTTCTCGATCGAGCCATTCTTGCGCCGCACGGAATTCTGCCCGACCTGACCGTTCTCGCCGCCTTCCAGCCCGAACGGCGGCACGCGGCGATGGCCCGACAGCAAAGTGCATTCCATCTGTTCGAGGAAACGGATGGTGCGGCGGATACCGTCGCCCGCATTCCATTGCCCGCGTCCGCCGGAATTGTTACGGATATGGAAATCCTCCAGCACCACGGGATAGCGGAATTCCAGAATTTCCGGATCGGTCAGGCGCGTGTTGGTCATATGCGTGTGCACGGCATCGGTGCCGGGGAATCCCGGGCCTGCGGGCGAGCCTGAACAGATCGTTTCGTAATATTGATATTTCTTGTTGCCGAAATTGACGTTATTCATCGTTCCCTGCGCGCACGAGATTGCCTTGAGCGCGCCGAACAGGCAATTCGTCACGGCTTGCGATGTCTCGACATTGCCCGCGACGACCGCGGCCGGATATTCCGGCGTCAGCATCGTCTTTCGCGGGATCACGATGTTGATCGGGCGCAGGCAGCCGGCGTTCATCGGGATGTCGTCGTCCACCATCACACGGAACACATACAGCACCGCCGCGCGCGTCACGGGTTCGGGCGCATTGAAATTAGTCGGCTGCTGCGGCGACGTGCCGGTGAAATCGACTGTCGCCTCGCGTTTCTTCTTGTCCACCGTGATCTTCACCTTGATCACGGTGCCCTGATCCATCTCGTAGGAAAATTCGCAATCGTGCAGCCGGTCGATCACGCGCCGCACGCTTTCGGCGGCGTTGTCCTGCACATGCTTCATGTAGGCGTCGACCACGGGCTGCGTGAAATGCGCGACCATCTTGCGCAATTCCTGCACACCCTTTTCGTTGGCGGCGATCTGCGCCTTCATGTCGTTGACGTTCTGCACCGGATTGCGCGCGGGATATTTCGCGCCGAGCAAGGCCGCGTTCAATTCCTTTTCACGGAAGCGGCCGCGATCGACCAGCTTGAAATTGTCGAAGAGAACGCCTTCCTGTTCGATGTTGATGGCGTTCGGCGACATCGAGCCGGGGGATATTCCGCCGACATCGGCGTGATGCCCGCGCGAGGCCACCCAGAACAGAATCTTCTTCTTTTTATTGTCGAACACCGGCGTGCAGACGGTGATGTCCGGCAGATGCGTGCCGCCGTTATAGGGCGCGTTGATGACGTAAACGTCTCCCGGTTTGATCTTGCCTTTGTTTTCGCGGATGACGGTTTCCACCGAGCGATCCATTGAGCCCAGATGCACCGGCATGTGCGGCGCGTTCGCAACGAGCGTGCCGTCGGCATCGAATACGGCGCATGAAAAGTCGAGCCGCTCCTTGATGTTCACCGAGTAAGCCGTGTTCTGCAGCGACACGCCCATCTGCTCAGCAATCGACATGAAAAGATTATTGAACACTTCGAGCATGATCGGATCGGCCTTAGTGCCGATGGCGCTCGCGCGCTTTAGTTTAACGACGCGCGCAAGGACCAAGTGATCCTTCGCGTTGAGTTCGGCCTGCCAGCCCGGCTCGACCACGATCGTCTGGTGCGGCTCGATGACGATGGCCGGGCCTTTTACCTTGTGACCGATCCTGAGCTGATCGCGCGTGTAGATGCCGGCCTTGTGCCAAACGCCACCGGAAAAGAATTGCGTGCGCCGTGCAGGCGAGGGGACGCGGGTGCGTGTCTTTGAATGCTTCTTCTCGTGGAATTTCGCGCCGCCGCCGATGGCTTCGACCGATACGGCTTCGACCACGAGATCTTTCTTGCGATCAATAAATCCGAATTGCGCCTTGTGCGCTTTCTCGAACGCATTCTTCATCTTTGCGAGCGTGCCAGCGATGACGACGAGTGCCGTGTCAGTACCCGCGTAACGAATATGCGCGCGCACAATCACCTTGATGGATTTCGCGGGAACGCCTTGCCCGGCGACTTCGTTCTTCACGTCTGTCCCAAGACGCGCGCCGATTTTCTTCAGGGTGCCAAGCGATTTCGCGCCAAACGGCTCCTCGATTGCCTGCTGTCGAACGGAGCGAATGTCGGCGAGCCCCATGCCGTAGGCTGAGAGCAGCGACGAGAAAGGATGGATCAAGACTTTCGTCATGCCGAGCGCATCGGCGCAGAGGCAGGCATGCTGGCCGCCAGCACCTCCGAAACAGTTGAGCGCGTAGCCGGTCACGTCATAACCGCGCTGCACGGAAATCTTCTTGATCGCGTTCGCCATGTTCTCGACCGCGATGGTGATGAAGCCGTCGGCGATTTCTTCCGGCGATTTTCCGCCAACCTCTTTCGCCATATCGGCGAAAGACTTCTTCACCGCATCGGCGTCGAGTGCCTCGTTTTGCGCCGATCCAAAAATCTTCGGAAAGAAATCCGGCAGGAGTTTCCCGACCATCACATTGGCGTCGGTAACGGCGAGCGGGCCGCCGCGCCGGTAAGCCTTCGGTCCGGGATTGGCGCCGGCGCTATCGGGGCCAACGCGAAAGCGCGCGCCATCGTAATGCAGGATCGAGCCGCCGCCGGCCGCGACCGTGTGAATGAGCATCATCGGCGCGCGCATCCGCACGCCCGCGACCTCAGTTTCAAAAGCGCGCTCGTATTCGCCATTGTAGTGCGACACGTCAGTGGACGTGCCGCCCATGTCGAAGCCGATCACGTCAGGAAAGCCTGCCTCGTGCGCGGTTTGCGCCATCGAGACGACGCCACCCGCCGGGCCGGACAAGATTGCATCCTTGCCCTGAAACAATTCGGCGGCGGTCAATCCACCCGACGACATCATGAACATCAGGCGTGCGCCGGATTTCTTCGCGTCGAGTTCGGAATCGACCTGCGCTACATAGCGCCGAAGGATCGGCGAGAGATAAGCATCGACAACCGTAGTGTCGCCGCGCCCGACGAGCTTAATGAGCGGTGAGACTTCGTGGCTCACCGACACCTGCGCGAAGCCCATCTCGCGCGTGATGCTCGCAACTTTCTTTTCGTGCTCGGGATAGCGATAGGCGTGCATGAACACGATGGCGACCGCCTTGATGCCATCTTTCTTCGCGGCTTCCAGTTCGCGCGTCACGGACGCGAGATCGGGCGTGCGCTCCACCGTTCCATCCGCGCGAACGCGCTCGTCGACTTCCACAACACGTTCGAACAGCATGTCCGGCTTGATGATGTGTTTGGCGAAAATCTTCGGGCGCGCCTGGTAGCCGATGCGGAGGGCATCGCGGAAACCCTTGGTCGTCACGAGAAGCGTGCGGTCGCCCTTACGTTCGAGCAGCGCATTGGTCGCAACCGTCGTTCCCATCTTCACCGCGCCGACGCGGCCGTGCGGAATGGTCTCGCCTGTCTTCAGGCCAAGCAGATCGCGGATGCCCTGCACCGCAGCGTCGCGATACGCTTCGGGGTTCTCGGACAGAAGCTTGTGCGCGATCAGCGAGCCGTCCGGCTTGCGCCCGACAATGTCGGTGAAGGTGCCGCCGCGATCGATCCAGAAATCCCAAGCCTTGTCGGAAGTTTTGCCGGCCATCTCAGTCTCCGCGCCTCTCCGACGATAGCAAATCAGCGATCAAATAATTCGTCAACGAATTGTTGACAAATTATTTCGTGCGGTTAGCCTCGTAGAAATTGCCGCGTAAGCGCGGGAAGGATTGAGGACATCGTGAGCCCGCAAGCGGAAGCAAAGCTTGGCCCGATCGTATCGTCGGCGCATCTTGCGGCGGGCGCGATGCCGTCTCTCTCTGAACTCGAATTCGGTCTCATCCTGCTCGGTCACGCTTTCGAGCGCTGGATGGTGCATTGTATGGCTGCCGCTGGCGTGCCCGATCTTTCGCCACTCGATGTCCTCGTTTTGCACACCATCGCGCATCGTGGCCGTTCGAAGCGCGTTGCCGACATCTGCCTCGTGCTTAATATCGAGGACACCCATCTCGTCACCTATGCGCTAAAAAAGCTCGACGGCATGAAGCTGCTTGTGTCGGGCAAGCGCGGCAGCGAGAAAACCGTGGCGCTGACGGCAAAGGGCGAGGGCGTCATTCAGAAATACAAAAAAATACGAGAGGCATTGCTGGTCGAGCCGGTGAAGGGAACCGGCACCGATGAGCGGCGGCTTTCGGAAATTGCGGGGCTGATGCGCGCGCTGTCGGGTCATTACGATCAGGCGGCGCGGTCGGCGGCAAGCTTATGAGGGTTCGACGCAGTTAAGCTTCTTGACTAGACTTTCAGCCGAACGCGAAGCCGGGACCGCGTTAGGCGAACGAGCCACTGGGGGGCTCCATGGTGCGCGTTATTCTGGATCGGCTTTATCTTTACGCCGGCTATGCCGCTGGCGGATTTCTGCTTCTTATTTTTCTTTTGATGATGTCACTCGCGCTTGGGCGCGAAGTCGGACTGAATATCCGGTCTGGTGACGACTTCGCCTCCTGGTGCATGGTTGCGATGTCGTTCCTCGGCCTCGCGCACACATTTCGTTCCGGCGAAATGATCCGCGTCGGGCTTTTGCTCGAACGATTTTCCGGCCGCAGCCGGTGGGCGCTCGAATTGCTCACGCTCGGAGTCGCCACGATTTTCACGCTCTATTTTGCGCGTTACGCCGTGCAGCTCACATACGACTCGTGGCGCTTCCACGATTTTTCGCAAGGCGCGGTTGCGATCCCGCTCTGGATTCCGCAGCTCGGCTTCAGCGTCGGACTGGCGATCCTGTCGATCGCGCTGATCGACGAGATGGTGCATGTCGGGCGCGGCCATCCTCCGCGCTTTCAGAAGGAAAAGCCGGCTTCGCCTGAGGAACTGGTCGAACGCATCGCCAATGAGGGAAGCCTCTGATGGTCGCGGAATTCGGCCTGGTCGGGCTTTCGCTGCTGCTGCTGCTTCTGTTCGTCGTCATTCTGGCGAGCGGCATATGGATCGCGGTCGCGCTCGGCCTGATTGGCTTTGCCGCGATGCTACTCACCTCCAACGTGCCGATCGGGCAGGTGCTCGCAACGACGGTGTGGAGCGCGAGTGCGTCGTGGACGCTGGCCGCATTGCCATTGTTCATCTGGATGGGCGAAATCCTGTTTCGCACACGGCTGTCGGAGGAAATGTTCCGCGGCCTCTCTCCGTGGCTGCAATGGCTTCCCGGCCGTCTCATCCACGTCAACGTCGTCGGGTGCGGAATATTCGCTGCGGTGTCGGGATCGTCGGCTGCCACTTGCGCCACCATCGGCAAGATCGCGCTGCCCGAACTCGATAAGCGCGGTTACGACAAGAAGATGAGTCTCGGTGCGCTCGCAGGATCGGGCACGCTCGGCCTGCTTATCCCGCCGTCGATTCCAATGGTGGTTTATGCGGTGACGGCGAACGTCTCGGTGTTGCAGGTCTTCCTCGGAGGATTTCTTCCCGGCGCGCTCGTGATGGCGCTTTACTCCGGCTACATCATCGTCTGGTCGCTGCTCAATCCGCAGAAAACGCCACCGCGCGACAAGCCGCTGCCATTCTCAGCAAAGATGCGCGAATCCGCGCGGCTGTTTCCCTGTCTGCTGCTGATCCTCGGCGTGTTTCTATCTTTAATCTTGGGGTTCGCGACCGCGACCGAATGCGCGGCCTTTGGCGTCACCGGCGCGCTGCTGCTCGCGTGGTGGAGCGGGATGCTGAACCGGAACACATTCTTTCAAAGTCTGATGAGCGCGACGCGGCTCACCTGCATGATCATGTTCATTCTCGCGGGTGCGGCTTTCACCACGGCCGCGATGGCCTATACCGGCATTCCCACAGCACTCGCGCAATGGGTCGATGCGCGGCACCTGTCGCCGCAGCTGCTCATCCTCGCGCTGACGGTCATGTATATTATTCTCGGCTGCCTGATCGACGGCATTTCGATGATCGTGCTCACCGCGGTCATCGTTCTGCCGATGGTCGAGAAAGCAGGAATCGACCTCGTGTGGTTCGGGGTCTATCTCGTGATCCTCGTCGAAATGGCCCAGATCACGCCGCCGGTCGGCTTCAATCTGTTTGTGCTGCAAAACATGAGCGGCCGCGACACGTTCACCGTCGCCAAGGCCGCATTCCCGTTTTTTCTGCTGCTGAACGTCGCGGTCATTCTGATCACGCTGTTTCCGCAGATCGTCCTGCTGTTGCCCCGATTTGCATTTCCATCCTGAAATGACTTGTATCGACACATCCAAGAAGGAGAGACGCGATGCGTAACAATAGGTTCCTGTTGAGTGCCATGCTCTGCGCCGGTGCCATTCTTGTGGCCGCGCCGGCGTCCGCCCAGACCAAGTGGAATTTGCCGGCCGCCTATCCGGCCAACAATCCGCACAGCGAAAATCTTACGCTGTTCGCCCAGGACGTCGCCAAGGCGACCGGCGACAAGCTGCAGATCACCGTTCATCCCGGCGCGTCGCTGTTCAAGGCACCGGAAATCAAGCGCGCGGTGCAGACCGGACAGGCGCAGATGGGCGAGCTTCTGCTCTCGATTCACGAGAACGAAGATCCGGTCTTCGGCATCGACGTGATCCCGTTCCTCGCGACCAGCTTCCCGGATGCGAAGAAGCTTTACACTGCATCGAAGGCCGCGATTGAAAAGAAGCTCGAAGCGCAAGGCCTGAAGCTGCTGTTCGTTGTGCCGTGGGCGCCGCAGGGCATCTACGCCAACAAGGAACTCAACACGATCGACGACATGAAGGGCCTGAAGTGGCGCGCCTACAACGTCGGCACCACCCGCATCGGCGAACTGGTCGGCGCTCAGTCGGTGACGGTGCAGGCGGCGGAACTGCCGCAGGCGCTCGCGACCGGCGTGGTCAACTCGTTCATCTCATCGGGCGGCACGGGTTACGACTCCAAGGTGTGGGAGTCGCTGAAATATTTTTACGACACCCAAGCCTGGATCCCGAAGGACTACACCTTCGTGAACAAGGCGGCGTTCGACGGTCTCGACAAGCCGACGCAGGATGCCGTGCTGAAAGCATCCGCCACCGCCGAAGAACGCGGCTGGAAGATGTGGCAGGACAAGGCGCAATGGTATCTCGACCAGCTTGCCGCCAAGGGCATGAAGGTCCAGCCGCCGAGCAAGGCTTTGGCCGATGGCTTCAAGAAGGTTGGCGCGCAGCTCACCGAAGACTGGCTGAAGAAGGCCGGTGCGGAAGGCCAGTCGATCGTCGAAGCCTACAAGAAGATGTAATCGCTCGCTTTCGATTGCTGATTGAGCGAGCCCGGCGTATATCGTCGGGCTCGTTTCGTTTTGGCTCCGCGCGCGAGTTCTCATGACCATCGGCGTATTGATGCTCGACACGAAATTCGAGCGTTTCGTCGGCGACATCGGCAATCCGAAAAGCTTCACGATGCCGGTGCTGCATGAGCGCATTGCGGGCGCGACCGTCGATCTGATAGTGCGGGCTAAAGAGCCAACGATGGTCGAACCGTTCATCGCGGGCGCGAAACGGCTGATCGAGCGCGGCGCAGACGCGATCACGACCGGTTGCGGCTTTCTTGTGCTGCATCAGGCAGCCCTTGCTGCGGCCTTGCCCGTTCCGGTCGCGACTTCATCGCTGATGCTCATTCCGATTGTTCAGCGAATGATCGCGCCCGGCAAGCGCGTCGGTGTTCTTACGTTTTCTGCCAAAGACCTCACGCCCGCGCATTTCATCGCCGCGGGAGCCACGCCCGATATTCCGTTTGTCGGCGTGGCCGAAGACGGCATCTTCCGCCGCGCGCTGCGCGGCCTGCCCACGAATGACAGCATCGAGGCGCGGGAGAAGGATGTGGTTGCGGCGGCGCGAGAACTGGTCTCTAAGCATCGCGATCTCGGCGCAATCGTTCTTGAATGCACCAATTTCCCGCCGCACCGTCACGCGGTCGCGCGCGAAACTGGGCTTCCGGTGTTCGATATTTTCACGCTTGTCGGCATCCTGAATGCCGCGACTTCAAAAGAAGAATTGGGGAGGTTTGCTTGCAATATGTCCGCCTTGGCGCAACTGGCCTGAAGGTTTCGCGTCTTTCGTTCGGTACGCTCGGTTACGGCGATCCGAAATGGCATGAATGGACGCTCGACGAAGCCGCGTCCCGCCCGTTCTTCAAGGCAGCGTTGGAGAAGGGAATCAATTTCTTCGACACGGCAGACGCATATTCTGCCGGCGTCAGCGAAACCGTGACCGGCAATATCCTGAAGGATATGGCCAAGCGCGACGACGTCGTGATCGCGACAAAAGTCTGCCGTCCGATGGGGCCGGGGCCTAATCAAAAAGGTCTTTCGCGCAAGCACATCATGGAATCGATCGACGCTTCGCTGAAAAGGCTCAAGACCGATTACGTTGATCTCTACGTGATCCATCGCGCCGATCCTGAAACGCCGATGGAAGAAACGCTCGACGCGCTCAACGACGTGGTGCGCGCGGGCAAGGCGCTCTATCTCGGCGCGTCGTCAATGTATGCGTGGCAATTTTCCAAGATGCTGACGATGCAGCGCGAGCGCGGATGGGCGCCGTTCGTGTCGATGCAGAATCTCTACAACCTCGTGTATCGCGAGGAAGAACGCGAAATGCACCCGCTCTGCGTTGCGGAGGGCATCGCGCTCACACCCTATTCGCCGAATGCACGCGGATTTCTCGCTGGCAACACGCGCTCGGGTTCGGAAACCACGCGCGGCAAGAGCGACAAGATGACGGTGAAGATGCAGCTTGGCGTTACCGCCGAAGACAACGCCATTGCGGATCGCGTCGATCAGGTCGCAAAGAAACTCGGCGTGCCGATGGCGACAATCGCGCTCGCCTGGGTGCTCGCGCAGAAGGGAATGACGGCTCCGGTGATCGGCGCATCGAAGATGAGCCATCTCGACGACGCGATGAAGGCGCTCGATGTGAAGCTCGATGCCGAGCAGATGAAATTTCTGGAAGAGTCGTACAAGCCCAAACCCGTCGTGGCGATGGACTGAAAATTGGTGGGGCGCCCGGCGATTTCCGCCGGACGCCCCGTTCAATATGCCAGTCCGCCTGTAAGCCGGGTTCTGTAAGGCGCTGCGCGTGAGCGCAACGCGTGACGGCCATTCTTCTGCGACACAGGTTGCCCTGTGCCTGATGCAACCTACCCGAACGGCTGATCCGGATCGATCTGCTTTCCCGCTCGCGCGGAAACGCGCGCCGTCCCTATTCGGTCTTGCTCCCGGTGGGGTTTGCCCTGCCGCTTCCGTTGCCGGAAGCGCGGTGCGCTCTTACCGCACCGTTTCACCCTTGCCCCGGACTAAACGCAACGCATCCGTGGCGGTTTACTTTTCTGTGGCACTTTCCCTGGGGTTGCCCCCGCCGGACGTTATCCGGCACCGTTGATCCGTGGAGCCCGGACTTTCCTC
Source organism: Pseudorhodoplanes sinuspersici (assembly GCA_945862935.1). Taxonomy (GTDB): domain Bacteria; phylum Pseudomonadota; class Alphaproteobacteria; order Rhizobiales; family Xanthobacteraceae; genus Pseudorhodoplanes; species Pseudorhodoplanes sinuspersici_A. Next base: position 14,379 of record CAMBBO010000049.1, read on the forward strand.
CCCGGCACCCTTTCGAGCATTACCGGAGCGGCCGTCCAGCCGACTGACGAAATAGGAATGGGGGCGGAATGGCGCGCGGTCAAGTCGCGCGTGGTTCCTGGTATTCCCTGGGCTCGGCCGGCTCCGGCTCGTCAGAGAACAGTTCCACGTCGGGCGCAGCATCGGCATCCGCATCGCCAACCGCTTCCATCAAAGCCAGATTTTCTGGAAGCGCATCGAGCAGGCGGCGCATCGTCAGCAGCGTCGACGGATCGACGATGCCATCCACTTTTTCAGGGCGGAAATGGCGCTGAAACGCGATCACGACATCGCGCATTTCCTCGTCGAACACTTCACCATCGGAAAGCTTATAGCCGTATTCGCCGAACAGCGATTTCACGGTGGAAACGACCGCGCCGGTCTCGCCAAGCTTCACTTCCGGGCCATCGGAAATTGCCATCGGTTCAACCCAATGCCCAACGCCGGCACGATGCAGAAATTGCCACGGGAATTTTTCACCCGGGTCCTTCTTGCGTGACGGCGCGACATCCGAATGCGCGAGCACGCGCTTTTGCGGGATCACACGGCGCACGATAATGCCACGGCAGAGCGTTGCGACCGCAGCCATCTGCCGGTCGGGGAACGGCGGATAGTCCGGTTCGTGTCCGGGATGAGCGATTTCGATTCCGATTGAACACGAATTGATGTCGGTGTCTTTGCCCCATGCGCTTTCGCCAGCATGCCAGGCTCTGCGGCTTTCCGGCACCATCTGGATAACGCGCCCGTCCTCGAACACGAAATAATGCGCGGAGACCTGACTCTCTTGCGTGCACAGGCGCGTGAGCGCGTCCTTGGCGCTCGGCATGCCGGTGTAATGAAGAACGATCATATCAGGTTGACGTCCGCCCGCGCGTTCGCCGTGATTGGGCGAGGCCAAGGTGTCGGAAGCCATGAATGAGTCAGGCAGGAATGACATGCGGGGACAATAGCA
>CAMBBO010000050.1 GCA_945862935.1 Pseudorhodoplanes sinuspersici
GGTCCCGTTGACCCGGCGATCAATCGCAGTCTGGAAGCGGCCCGCAAGAGAGATATGGGGCTGGTGGCGGCGGGCGGTGCCAACCCGAAGTCCGCGCAGCCCGATCCTATTGCGGATCCCATACTGCAGCAGTAGCGATCCTTGGCGCAATTGATCGGTGCGCAAGCGTGCCGCCTTTTTTCTGATAACCGTATTCGGCAAGGCTGCGACGCGATTCGTGCGTCAACGCGAAGACGCATGTAAGTATTCATCCGGTTGCATCGTAAATTGAGCTGCCTCGTTGCGTTATGGAAGCCGGATTGTTCCAAACGGAATTTGCGCGTCCGATGTCCTCGGCGGTCCCGATCTCGTTTCCTGCGCCCGCAGAACCGCAAAAGCTCTCTAAGAGAAGCTTGCGCGCGGCGCGAGGTAGCGTCAAAGTCATTTCATGATTTCTCTCGACACGTCGATCGCCGAACTTGTGCTGGCCAATCGCATCCTTGCCAAGGAGGATGTGCTGGACGGCTTTGGGCATGTGAGCATGCGCGCGCCCGATGACCCGAATACTTATCTCCTGTCTCGCGCCCGCGCGCCGGAACTGGTCGAGGCGAAGGACATCATTCGCTTCACGCTTGACAGCGTGCCGGTCGAAGCGACGAAAGAGCGACCTTATTCCGAACGGGTATTGCACGGCGAGATTTACAAAGCGCGGCCGGATGTCGTGGCGGTCTGCCATCATCATGCTCCAACAGTTTTGCCGTTCTGCATATCCGGCACGCCACTGCGGCCGGTTATGCATCTTGGTTCGGTAATCGGCGACCCGGTGCCAATGTGGGATAGCCGCGACGAATTCGGCGACACCAATCTTCTTGTCTCCAAGCCGGAGGAGGGGCAATCGCTCGCCCGGGCGCTCGGCAATTCCTTCGTCGTGCTGATGCGCCGCCATGGTGCGACGGTCGCCGGCCGCACGCTGCGCGAAGTCGTATTTCGCTGCATTTATCTTGCTGCGAACGCGCGTGTTCAATCGGCGGCGGCGCAGCTTGGCGCTTACGAAACCTTGTCGGCGGGTGAAATCGCTCTGGCCGCCGAATTCAATTTGCAGCCACACGCCGTCGATCGATCCTGGGACCGCTGGGTCATGCGCGCAACGTCGCGAGGCTGACGGCTAAACCGGGCCACGCGGTGACGGGGCGCGGCAAAGTGGTGCGAATTTAGTGGCTTCAAAGCGCACGTGCCAAAGCCTATCCTTCCCATCACCGGCACGGATTCAGCCATCCGGCAGACCGGAAAACGACAAGAAACGTTGAGGAACCGCCATGACGCAGCGCACCAGCGCATCATCCGCCTTTTCGGATTCCGCAAATGGCGCGGCCAGGATCGAACGCCCGCAACGTGCGGGCGCGAATGCTGCCGCGTTCGGGAGCGATGCGGTCGCCGAAACACTGCGCGCGCTTGATATCGAATACATCGCAATCAATCCGGGCGCGAGCTATCGCGGGTTGCACGACTCGCTGGTCAACTTTCTTGGCAACGAGCGGCCGCAAATGCTGCTCTGTTTGCATGAGGAGGCCGCCGTCGCTATCGCGCACGGCTACGCCAAGGTCACGGGCCGCGCGATGGCCGCTGCCGTTCATTCCAATGTCGGCTTGTTTCACGCCACCATGGCGATCTTCAACGCATGGTGCGATCGCATGCCCATGGTGGTGATCGGTGCGACCGGGCCGGTGGATGCGATGAAACGCAGGCCGTGGATCGACTGGATTCACACGGCGCGCGATCAGGGCGCAATCGTGCGTGGATATACCAAATGGGACGACCAGCCAGCGTCCCCCGGTGCTGCATGCGAATCTATTGTCCGCGCCGCATGGATCGCGAATACCGCGCCGCAAGGCCCGACTTATGTCGTGCTCGATGCGGAAATGCAGGAAGCCAAGCTCGCCGAACCTGTCGCTGTGCCCGATGCTGCACGTCTTGCGCCTGCTGTTGCGGCCGGCGCGCCGTCTGCGGCAATCGCGCAAGCCGCGCACATGCTCAAATCCGCGCGGCATCCAGTCATCCTCGCCGGTCGCGCCTCGCGCAGGCTTGACGCATGGAATGCGCGCGTCGGGATCGCCGAGCATCTGAATGCGCGCGTCCTGACCGACATCAAAGTTGGCGCCGCGTTTCCGACCGATCATCCGCTCCATGCAGGCGAGCCTGCGATGCTGATGCCGGCAGGTGATGCCGCCAAGGCGATTGCTAGTGCCGATGTCGTTCTCAGTCTCGATTGGGTCGATGTCGCCGGCGCGTTGCGTGCGTCTGGTGCGAAGCCCGAAGCGAAGATCATCCAGATTTCAGCGGATCATCGGCTGCATAACGGTTGGAGCATGGATTATCAGGCGCTTGCGCCTGCCGATCTGTTTATCGCGTGCGATCCGGACGACGCCGTGATCGCAATGGCAGAGACGATGGGCGCCGCGCCAGCGAAGCGAGTAGTTGCAATGGCGCCTGCTATCGTGCCGCCGGATAGCGGCGCGCTCAGTGTCGAGCATCTTGCGATGACGCTACGCCGCGCGCTGGGTGAGCGCACCGTGTCGCTGACGCATCTTCCGCTGTCATGGAACGGTGCGTGGTGGCCGCTGCGCCACCCGCTTGATTACCTTGGCAGCGATGGCGGCGGCGGCGTCGGTGGTGGCCCGGGCATTTCGGTTGGGGCGGCTTTGGCTCTCAAGGGCGCAAACCGGATGGCGGTTGCAATTTGCGGCGACGGCGATTTCCTGATGGGGGTGACGGCGTTGTGGACCGCTGTTCACTACCGCATTCCGCTTCTGATCGTTGTGGCGAACAACCGCTCATTCTTCAACGATGAACTGCATCAGGAACGCGTCGCACGCATGCGCGACCGGCCGGTGGAAAATAAATGGATTGGGCAGCGCATGACCGATCCCGAGATCGATCTGGCTGCTTTGGCGCGGGCGCAGGGCGCGCAAGGGTTCGGCCCCATCGAAACGCTCGCGGCAATGGAGGGGGCTTTTGCCAAGGCCATCGCCGCTGTTGAAGCCGGCGGCGTCGCGGTTGTCGACGTGCGTGTCGAGCCGGGCTACGCCGCAGCAACCACCAGCGCGATGCTCCCAAAAGGAAAAACATGACGCTCGCATCGCAGCCCGTGTCGAACATTTGGGCGGATATGCCCATCCTCTCGGCCAAGGGCATCTCCAAGAAATTCGAGACCGCCGAAGGACCGCTGATTGCCGTCAACAATGTGTCTTTTGACGTCGCGCCCGGACAATTTCTCAGCGTCATCGGGCCATCGGGATGCGGGAAGTCGACGCTGTTCAACATTATTGGCGGATTGACCGAAGCTTATGACGGCACTGTCACCGTTGCGGGCGAAACTGTACGCGGTCCGCATCCTTCGATTGGCATGATCTTCCAGGAGGAATCTACGTTCCCGTGGCGCACGGTGCTCGACAACGTATGCTTCCCGCTGGAGATATCGAATACGCCAAAGGCGCAGCGCGTGGAGAAAGCGCGGCATTTCATTTCGCTAGTCGGATTGAGCGGATTTGAAAAGCGCTATCCGGCGGAATTGTCCGGCGGTATGCGTCAGCGTGTTGCGATGGCGCGAACGCTCGCGTCCGAACCGAAAATCCTGCTGATGGACGAGCCGTTCGCGGCGCTCGATGAGCAGACGCGGCTATTGCTCGGCGATAAAGTCCTGCAAATCCAGCAACAACTCCAGCAGACCACGCTCCTTATTACCCACAACATCGCTGAAGCCGTGCAGCTGTCAGACCGCATCTTGGTCATGAGCTATCGCCCTGGAAAAGTGAAGCGCGTTGTCGATATCAAGCTGCCGCGTCCGCGCACCTCGGAGATCGTGACCAGTGCCGAATTTGGCATGTGCGTGGCGCAAGTCTGGAACGATCTGCGCGAAGAAGCGACACGCGGCATGCAGGAAGCGGAGCGGCTGCGATGAACGCTGCGGCCGCAATGATGCTGCGATCTGTGCCTGCGGCCGTGGGCCTTGCTCTCTTTTTAGGTTTGGCTGGCGTCGCGGAGATTTTGCTTCGTTTTGGCGTGCTCAACCGCTTCGTTGTGCCGCCGCCATCGGACATTGCCGCGAGCTTCGGGCGGCTATTCGCCGAGGAGCATTTGTTGACGCGCTTCCTCGCCACGAGCCAGGAATGTCTTTATGCGATGGTGCTGCTCGCGATCATCGGGGTAGCCGCCGGCACGGCATTGCAGCAGATGCCGCTGCTGCGGCGCGCCTGCGAAACATGGATCGCTTCGCTCGCGTCGGCGCCGATCGTGCTCATGTACCCGCTGTTTCTCGTCATCTTCGGGCGCTCGAACGCGACCATCATCGTGATGGGCGTGATCGCGGGGCTGCCTCCGGTGATCTTGAAGACGGTGGAAGGCTTGTCCGGCACACGCAAGGTTTTGCTCGACGTCGGGCGCAGTTTCAGCCTGACGCGGCGGCAGATGTTCCTGAAGATCATGCTGCCTGCGGCGCTGCCCACGATTTTTGTAGGCTTGCGCCTTGGCTTGATCTTCAGCCTTATCAATATTGTCGGCGTGGAATTTCTCATCAATTTCGGCGGCCTCGGCCAGCTCATCAACGATCTCGCCGAACGCTACGATCTGCCTGGAATGTACGCCACGATTGTCTTCGTCATTCTCGTCAGTGTTCTGTTTTTCTTGGCAACCGAGCGGCTCGAGCGATGGGTCGGGCGGGCATGAACGCACACACGGCCACGCACCCGCACAACCGCGCCGTGACACTGTTGCGGTTGATCTTGCTGGCATCGCTTCTTGCTGCGTGGGAAATTCTCGCGCAGTCCGGCTGGCTTTATCGCGATGTGGTGCCTTCGCTTCTGTCCATCGGGTGTGCTCTGGCGAGTTTGCTGTCGAGCCCTGACTATTATTTTCACCTCTCGGTGACGGTGCTGGAAATCGCAGGTGCTCTCGCGATCGGCGGAACGATTGGCGTGCTTACGGGCCTCGTTCTCGGCGCAAATCCGTTCGCCGGCCGCGCGATTGAGCCTTACATCTATTATCTGGGGCCAACGCCAAAGATCATATTCTTCCCGATCATGATAATGTGGTTCGGGGTAGGACCGGGATCGAAGATTGCGATGGGCGCGGTATCGTGTTTCTTTCCAATCGCGCTCAGCGTCGCAGCCGGGATGCGTCAGATCGATCCGGTACTCATTCGCGTCGGGCGAAGCTTTCGCGCGCAAGCATGGCAGATGGCCTGGAAAATCTATCTTCCGGCGATGCGGCATCCGATTTTGAATGGAGTGCGTCTTGGTCTCGGAATTGCGATCATCGGCACGCTGCTTGCGGAAACCAAGTTGTCCAATCGCGGCATCGGACACCTCATCATGCGCGCGTACAGCGTGTTCGATATGCCAAAGATGTACGCGCTCTTGATTATTCTTTTCGCGCTGGCGATCGGCGCCAACGCAATCGTTGGCCGAATTGGCGGCCTTGATACCATCAGGCGATCTTAAAAAACGCCGTTACAGGGAGAGAAGCAATGCAATACGGACGAAAGTGGCGCAATGCCATCGCGATGGCGATGCTTGTTGCCGGCACATCCGGCGCTCTCGCGCAGGACAATCTTAAACTTGCAATCGGTCAACGCGGCAACTGGGAAACAGCCGTGGCTGAACTCGGTCAGCGCGCCGGAATTTTCAAGAAGCACGGCCTGACACTGGAGCTTCTTTACACCGCCGGTGCAGGCGAAACTTTGCAAACCATTATTTCTGGTGCCGCCGACATCGGCATTGGCGTTGGAACGGGCGGCGCAATGGGCGCATTCGCAAAAGGGGCGCCCGTACGCGGCATCGGGTCGGCCACGGTCGGTTCGAACGATTTGTTCTGGTACGTGAAAGTGGATTCTCCGCTGCAGAATATCAAGGACGCCAAGGACACTACGACCATCGCCTATTCGACGGCAGGCTCGTCCACCAACATGATCGCTCTTGGATTTGTCAAAACCTTCAATCTGAAATCCAAGCTGGAAAAAACCGGTAGCCCGCCGGCGACGCTGACGGCGGTGATGTCAGGACAAGTGGATGTCGGCTGGGCTGCGCCCCCGTTCGGCTTGAAGGAAATCGAAGAAGGCAAGATCAGGATTATCGGCCGTGGCGGCGATGTGCCTTCGATGCGAAACCAGACGGTGCGCTTGCTTGTCGTCAATGCGGACAAGCTGAAGAAAGACAAGCCGGTGATCGAACGCTTCATGGCGGCTTATCGCGAGTCGCTCGATTGGATGTATAGCGATCCGAAGGCGTTGGAATATTACAAAGATTTTTCCGGCATCTCGGAAGCCTTGACCAAAAAGACGATGGGCGATTTCTATCCGAAGATCGCACTCGATCCAGATCGTATTGAAGACATCGACAGCGTGATGTCTGATGCGGTTGGCAACAAATTCCTGCCGGCTCCATTGAGCAAAGAGCAGGTTGCGGAATTCTTCCAGGTTCCGCCGAAAAAGAAGTAGCGCACTTTGCTGGCATCAGGCCCGCGGCGTTCGCGTCGCGGGCCGAATTTCATTCGGAGCCGGAAATTCGATGAGTTCCAGCGCGTCAGACGGTCGCCTGACGTGCCGCCGCCGGTTCGGATCTGATGCATCGCGCAAAATGATGCCGCGAAATGAGAGCGGGCGGTGGCGTTGAATTGCGGCAGGCGTCCAATACGACCGCGCAGCGTGGTGCAAACGCGCAGCCCGGCGGGAGGGTCGCGAGATCGGGCGGTGTGCCGGGGATGGCGGTGAGCCGCGCTCCCTTTTCAAACGAATGGTCCGCCCGAGAAGCGAGCAGGCCCTTGGTATAGGGATGGCTTGGCGCGCGGATCACGTCCGCGCATGGCCCTTCCTCGATGATTTTCCCCGCATACATCACCGCGATGCGGTCGGCCACTTCGACGGCCACGCCGATGTCGTGCGTCACGAAAATCACCGCAAGGCCAAGCTCGCGCTGCAATTCGCGAAGCAGCAGCAGCACCTGAATCTGTACGGTGGCATCGAGCGCGGTCGTGGGTTCATCGGCGAGAAGAACTTTTGGGTTGCACGCGAGCGCAAGCGCGATCATCGCGCGCTGGCGCATGCCGCCGGACATTTCGTGCGGGTAGTTGTCGAGACGGCGTTCAGGGGAGGGGATGCGGACGCGCTCGAACAATTCAAGTGCGCGAGCGCGGCCTTGCTTGAACGAAGTTCCTTCATGGCGCACCACGGCTTCGGCGATCTGGTCTCCGACGCGGTACACCGGATCGAGTGCCAAGCCGGGGTCCTGAAAGATCATGGAGACGATGCTGCCGCGATAGCGCGCTAGATCGCCATAGGGCATGGCAAGAACGTCGCGCTCGTCGACCTGCATTGACCCGCCGGTGCGCGCGGACTTCGGATGCAGCCTCATCAGCGAGCGCAAGGTCACGCTCTTTCCCGATCCGGATTCTCCGAGCAGCGCCAGCGTTTCGCCTTTGGCGAGATGCAGATCGACCCCCGCCACCGCGCGCACGGGCTTTGATTTCGGCCCAAAGTCTACTGTGAGATTTTTGACTTCAACAATCGGCATCTGGGCCTCACGCCGCCGCTGCGAGGCGCGGATGGCCGGATTGCGGGTTGGCCAGATGACACGCTGCACTCTGCCCGCCGCCGACGTCATGCAAGACGGGCTCTGCGTTTGCGCAGATCGCCGACACGAATTTGCACCGCGTATGGAAACGGCAGCCGGGCGGCGGATTGATCGGGTTCGGCGGGTCACCGGTGATTGGGGCTTCCTGCGTGCGGTTATCGGGGTCCATCGACGGCATCGAAGCGAGAAGCGCTTCGGTGTAGGGATGGCGCGGTTTCTTGAAGATTGGTTCCGACGATCCGATCTCGGCGACCTTGCCAAGATACATGACCATCACGCGGTCCGACATGAAGCGCACCACATTCAGGTCGTGCGAGATGAAGATGTAAGTCAGCCCGAATTCGTCCTTCAGGTCGAGCAGGAGGTTCAGGACCTGCGCCTCGACCGATTTATCGAGCGCCGACACCGCTTCGTCCAGAATGAGCAGGCGCGGCTCAAGCGAAAGCCCGCGCGCGATATTGATACGTTGGCGTTGTCCTCCGGAGATTTCATGCGGATAACGTCCGGCGAAACGCGACGGCTCCAGCCCGACGCGATGCAGCAGGTCATGCGCCCGCGTAACCGCTGCCTTATGCGACAGGCCGTGCACGCGCGGGCCGAACGCGATCGTATCTTCAACGGTCATGCGCGGATTGAGCGAGGCATAGCTGTCCTGAAAAACCATCTGTACTTTCTTGCGAAAGTCGCCGAGGGGCAACGCGGCAGAGCCTACGGGCTCGCCGTCGAACAGGAGCGTTCCGGAATCCGGCGCGATGATCTGCATGATCAGGCGCGCGATGGTGGATTTGCCGCAGCCGGATTCACCGACGATGCCGAGCGTCTCACCTTTGGCGACATGAAAATCGACACCATCGACCGCGCGGACGACTGCGTTCTTCGCTTTGAAATGCTTGACCAGACCGTTCACGGCGAGGAGCGGCGTCGCGGCGCCTCCGCGATCCTCCGCCTCGGGCGGAAACATCGTGTCGACGATATGGCTCATTGCTTCACGTCCATCGCCGAGCGCAAGCCGTCGGAGAAAATGTTGAACGACAGCGATGTGATGAAAATCATCAATCCGGGAAGTGCAGCCACCAGCGGCTGATTGTAGATCGCCGTCCGAAGCGTGTTCAGCATCAGCCCCCATTCCGGCTCGGGTGGCTTCGTGCCGAGGCCCAGAAAAGACAGGCCGGATGCAAGGATCATCGACACGCTGATGAGGCTCGTGGCGTAAACGAAAATCGGGCCTAGCACGTTGCCGAGAACGTGCACGCGAACGATGGTGAATGGACCCGCGCCGGAAACGCGAGCGGCTTCGACATAGTCGCGCGTACGGATTTGTGTCGTGACGGCTTCCGCAACGCGAGCAATCTGCGGTGTGAACACAACGGTCAGCGACACGATTGAATTCGTGATACCCGCTCCGAGCGCGCCCGACAGCGCGATTGCAAGCAGCACTGAGGGGAACGCAAAAAATATGTCGATCGTTCGCATCAACAGCGCATTGATGCGCCCGCCGACATAGCCCGCGAAAATGCCAATCCCTGATCCGATTCCGAAAGCCAGCAGAACCGGCATCACGCCCATGAAGATCGAAAGCCGTCCGCCGTAAATGAGGCGGCTCAACATGTCGCGCCCCAGTTCGTCCGCGCCAAGCAGGTATCCCGGAGTGCCGACCGGACGAAGTCGCCGGATCATCGAGGCTTTGTAGGGATCGGCTGGAGCGACCCACGGTGCAAAGATTGCGGCGAGAATAATGATAAGAACGATTGCCGCAGCAGTCATTGCGAGCGGATCGCGGATCAGGCGATGAGCAACACTCGCCCAATAGCCGCGGCTCGCCTTGACCGGAACAAAGATGCCCGCATCCGCGATCGCTGCCATCGTCAGCTCCGCTGGATGCGCGGATCGAGCGCCGTCTGCAAGACGTCGACCAGCAGGTTCAGAAAGACGAAGAACATCGCAAGGACGAGAATGGTGCCTTGAAGGAGCGGCAAATCGCGCTGGAAAATCGCTGCATTAAGTAGAAAGCCTGTGCCCGGCCAAGCGAACACGGTCTCGACGAGAACCGATCCGCCAAGCAGGTAACCAAGCTGCAATCCCATCACCGCGAGAGCGGTCGGCGCAGCATTGGTGACGACGTGCTTGAACACGCCCCATTCGCTCAGGCCCTTCGCGCGCAACGCCTGGATGAATTCCTGCGCGAGAATATCGGCGACGAGCGCGCGCACGGTACGCGAGATAATGCCCATCGGGATGACCGACATCGTGATCGCGGGAAGAATGAGATAACGCAGATGTTCGGGATCCGGCCGCCAGTTGCCCGAGCCGTCAGGTCCCGCTCCGGTCGGCGGCAGCCATCCAAGCTGCGCCGAGAAGATAATGACCAGCACCATGCCGAGCCAGTAATGCGGCACGCTGACGCCAATCACCGAGAGGAGCGAGGCGATTTTGTCGAGCGGTGAGTTCTGGAAATAACCAGCGACGAATCCGAAGAACGTACCGAAAGTGAATCCAATCAGCGTCGAGACCGAGGCGAGGATCAGCGAGTTACCGACCGCGCGGCTGACATCGGCCAGCACCGGGCGGCCGGTCGCAATCGAGTTGCCGAGGTCTGCGTGCAAAACTTTCCAGAGCCAGATGCCGTATTGAACGGCGAGCGGCTTGTCGAAGCCGTAAGCTGCGCGCATTTCCGCCTGCTGCTCGGCGGTCGCGTCGATCGGCATGATGGACGTTAGCGGGTCGCCCGGCGCGATATGAACGAGGAGAAAGACGATCACGCTGACGCCGAGCGCGACCGGTGTCACGTAGAGGATGCGCTTCAGCGTATATAGCAACATGGCGCCATTCCAGTGCCGCGGCGGAGCTTGAGCAGCCCCGCCGCGTGCATCACACGTTACTGCATCGTGATCGGCGAGAAGTCCTGGAACCAGTTCTTCGCCTGCACGAAGCCCTTGACCTTCTTGCTCATGGCGCGCGCGTTCACGTCATGCGTCACCATCAGGAACAGTGCCTCGTTCACATACTTCTCGTGAATCGCTTTCAGCACCTCGGTCTGAGCCTTCGGATCGAAGGTGTTGCGGACTTGATCGAACAGCTTGTCCATTTCCGGATCGCAATAGTGACCCCAGTTGGTGCCGTTCGGCGCCTTGAGATTGCATTGCAGATGGCGGACAAGGCCGGTGAACGGATCCTGGATGAAGTAGGTGAAGTTGATGCTCTGCGTTCCCTTCGCGCTCGCATCGGTGGTGCCGGCACGCCAGATGTTGATCATCTGGTTCCATTCGACCACTTCGAACTCGACCTTGATGCCGACTTCGCCGAGATTCTGCTGGATGAATTCGTTCATCGGCAGCGGCTGCATCTGGCCCGAGCCTGATGGCGAGATCAGCGCCTTGAGAACGAGCGGCTTGTCGGGGCCGAAGCCTGCTTCCTTCAGCAGCTTCTTGGCTTCTGCCGGATCGTATTTCAGCTTGAAGGTGGGGTTGCCGAACCATTGATGGCCGGGTGGCATGAAGCCCTCGGCCGGGATCATCAAACCGGCAAGCAATTCTTTCATGCCTTCGCGGTCGATCGCGAGATTGGCCGCTTTGCGGACGCGGATGTCATTCCACGGCGAGCCTTCGGCGCGCGAGAGATGCCACGTCCAGTTATGCGGATAGGCGTTCTGCACGATGTCGAAACCGGCGCCCGTCAGTGATTTCACGGCATCCGGAGCGGGCGCTTCGATCCAGTCGACCTGTCCCGCGCGCAACGCCGCGACGCGGGCGTTGGGTTCGGGGAGGGGAAGCAGCACGAGCTTTTCAAGCTTCGGCACGCGCGGCTTGTCCCAATAATCCTTGTTGGGGGTGAGTTCAGCGCGCTCGCGCGGCACAAAGGCCGTGAGCTTCCACGGGCCTGTGCCGGACGGAGTCTTTGCGAATGCTTCCCAGCTTTTGCCGAGCTTCTCCCACTGCGCGGGCGAGGACATCATGATCCATGCGAGCTGATAGGGCAGCGTCGCATCCGGCGCCTTGGTGACGATTTCGAGCGTGTATTTATCGACGGCCTTGTAGGACGCGACCGCGGGAATACGCGACTTGCCTTGCGCCGATTGGCGCTGGTCGTATTGCGGTACATCGTTTTTCAGCAGCTTGTCGAAATTCCATACTGCGGCTTCCGCGGTGAATTCGGAGCCGTCATGAAATTTGGCGCCCTCGCGTATCTTGAAAATCCATTTGGTCTTGCTCGTATCGGCAGGATCGATGCCCCAGCTCGTCGCAAGGCCGAGCACCAGATCGGACGGCTTGGTTGCGCTCGACAGGTCCCAGTTGATGAGGCCGTCATAGACCGTATAGCCCATGAACCGCATGCCTTCGCCGCCCTGATCGGTTTGTCCGGTGGTCAGCGGAATGTCAGACGCGGTCATGCCGATGCGCAGCGTGCCTTGGGCGGACGCGGACATGCTGCCGACGATCGCGAAGCACGCAACGAGTAACGCCAATTTGCTCAACGGATGTTTCACTAAAAGCTCCTGTTACCGAGGTTCTCCCGGAATTCAGCAAGAGCCATGCCATCCCTGTAATTTGCTTGGTTGAGGCTTTGATTCTTATTTTCTGCCTGAAAATTAGGCTTGGAAACGTGTGGTTGATGAATGGCGAGCAGTTATTGGCTGTCGCGTTGAAGAAAAGTCGCGAGACTTATCCGATTGTGCCGGTCGCCAAAGCGTGTTCGACCCCGCCGTGGATGTGCTCTCTCAGAATTTTGCAGGCTTTCGCGGCGTCGCGTTTTAGCGCACATGCAAGCAGTTGCTTGTGCTCGCGCGCGGCAACGTCGCCGCGATAACTGAGCGCCAGCATCTGGTAGCGCAGATATTTGTCGAATACACCGCCGTGCGTTTCCATCAAGGTGCTCGAGCCGCAGGCCGAGATCAGGGCCTGATGAAACAGCCAGTCGTAACGCTTCCAGGTTTCGGTATCGCTGTGATCGCCCGATTTCATGCGCTCTTCCATCAAGGAGAGCTTGTGATGGGCGGCAACGACATTGGCCTCCCATTCGTCGTCGCCTGCCGCGAACGACTCGGTCAACGCATGGATTTCCAGCAATTCCCGCAATGCTGCGATCTCTCTCAAGTCTTCAACCGAAACCGTAGTTACGTCGAATCCGCGCTGGCCTTCGGCTAGCACCAACCGTTCCGATGCGAGCCTGTTCAGTATCTCCCGCAGCGTGCTGACGCTGACGCCATAATCCTGTTTCAGCCGGTCGAGTTTCAGCTTTTGACCAGGCAGCAATCGGCCGAACAGGATGTCTGTGCGTATTCTCCGATAAGCCCGTTCGCCCGGTGCCTCGGCGTTCTTTGTGATTGCGCCCAAGGTCAGTGTCCGATTGTGCCGCGCGACAGCGTATGCGTGACGCAGTCTTGAATATGGGTGATCAGAATGCGCTGCGCCGCATCGGCGTTTCGCTCCAGCGCGCTATTCAGCAATTGCCGGTGTTCATCGGCCGCGATCTTGCCGCGAAACACCACGGCAATCATTTGGTAGCGAAGATACTTGTCGTAAATGGTCGCGTGCGTGTCGAGCAGGGCCTTGGATCCACATGCGGAGATCAGCGCGTGGTGAAATTCGAAATCGTAGCTCTTCCATAATTCCGGATCGCCGCGATCCCCGGAGAGCATGCGCTTTTCCATCAGGGACAGCTTGTGATGCGCTGAAACGACCCGGCCTTCCCATTCCATGTCGCCGTTTGCGAAAGATTGTCCGAGCGCATGGCATTCGAGCAGCTGGCGCATGTTCGCAAGCTCTTGAAGTGTTGCAGCCGAAACCGGCGTCACCTCAAAGCCGCGCAGGCCCTCGGCTACGATGAACCCCTCGGTCGCGAGTCTACTCAGCAATTCGCGCAGCGTGCTGATGCTCGCGCCATAGCTCGTCTTGAGCCGGTCGAGTTTCAGCTTTTCGCCTGGTTGAAGCCGGCCGAAAATGATGTCGGAGCGGATTTGGCGATAGGCCTTTTCTCCGACGGAAGCTGTTTTCTGCAAGGTAGCGGCCATATTTCTCAATTCTCAGACATTCACCGAGTTATCGGATGGCGCCCGGATTTTGCAATTCTGCCAGATCGCTCAAAATCATATGATTTTCTCTTTATATGATAAAATCAATTTTACCTATTGATCGCTGGATTGCTTGAGCTAAAACCTTGCGTAGGACCCCTAAAAAATAGGGCCAGCAGGGAGAAAACGTATGCAATCGAAGTTTTCGCGCCGGGCCGTGATCGCGGGCGGCGCATCCGCTTTGGCGCTCGCAGCGACGAGTTCGGCAAATGCCCAAGGCAAACCCAAGATGCGCTTCAGTGCCGCCTTCCCGGAGAACGATCTCCGTGCCGAGGGTTACAAGGCTTTCGCCGAGGCAATGAAGGGCGATCTCGATTTTGAGCCTTACTGGGGAAACACTTTGTTCAAGCAGGGTGCAGAGCTTGTCGCTTTGCAGCGCGACAATCTCGAATTGTGCAATCTCGCACCGGCCGACATTTCCAAGCAGGTACCGGCCTGGTCGATGCTCACATCGGCCTATCTGTTCCGCGACTACGAACACCTGAACAAGACATTCAAGAGTGCCGTCGGTCAGGAATTCATCAAGATGGCGCGCGATCAGCTCGGTGTCGAAGTGATCCGTCCGGTCTATTTCGGTGCGCGTCAGGTCAATCTAAAGCCTACCAAGAAGATCAACACGCCTGCCGACATGGCCGGTATCAAGCTGCGCATGCCGCCCGGCGAATTCTGGCAATTCCTCGGTGAATCGATCGGCGCCAATCCGACTCCGGTCGCCTATGCCGAGCTTTATACCGCTTTGCAGACCGGCGCCGTTGACGGTCAGGACAATCCGCTGGTCGCTGCAAAGTCCATGAAGTTCTACGAAGTGACCTCGCAATTCGTGCTGACCAGCCACGTGCTTGGCTACGACGTGCTCACCGTTTCAAAGAGCGCGTGGGCCAAACTGTCGGCCGCCCAGCAGGCCAAGTTCCGCGCAGAAGCGGACAAGGCGTTCGATGCGAGCGCGGCCAAATATGCAGCGCAGGAAAAAGAGGCGATCGAGTTCTTCAAGAAGGAAGGCAAGCAGGTCTATACGCCGGACCAGAATGCGTTCCGCACCTTCGCCCAGAAGCGCTACGTCGACAAATATGCGAACGAATGGCCGAAGGGCGCCCTCGAAAAGATCAACGCCGTCAAGTGACGTTGGCCGGGGGGCGGTCAACCTCGTGAGCCTTCCTCCCGAGACTGGGCCGGTTGTCATAGGACAGCCGGCCGATTTTTTCGGTACGCTCACTGCGTGAGAACGAAAGCCTCGCGATGAATCCAGGTCTTATCGGAATTGGAAAATGGTTGCGGCGGCGCGCGGCCGATGTGCTCGTGGCGCTCCTCACGACGATGTTCGTTTGCTTCATTATCCAGATTTTCTTCCGGTATTTTCTGAACAATCCCGTCGGCTGGACCGAAGAAGTCATTATTACAACATGGCTGTGGACCGTGTTGTGGGGCGCAGCATTCATCATCAGCGAAGCGGAAGAAATTCGCTTCGACATTCTTTATTCGAGTATCTCCGAAAACGTGAGGCGAATTTTCACGATTGCGTCCGGTGCTGTTGCGATTTTCTTTTACGGAA
>CAMBBO010000051.1 GCA_945862935.1 Pseudorhodoplanes sinuspersici
TCTGACCGAGATGAAGAAGGATTTGGATAGTGCCTATTCGACAACGTCCCGCCTCGAACGTGACAACGCTGGTTTGCTAGCCAGTGTGCAAACGTTGCAGCCGCTTGCGATTGAATTGCAGAGGTCCGGAAAATTGGATGTTAAGACGGTGCAGGACTTAGCGCTGCGTTTGGCAACATTAGAAACGGTGGAAAAGGAGCTGCAAATCGCAAAGCAGTCGAGAGCGGAGCTTTGGGCCCAGCTCATGGCGCTGCGGGCGTCGGTCGATAATCCGAAGAAGCTGGATGCGATTTCCGAGGCGCTCGCTGCGGCAGCGACAATCAATCCTGACGACCCGCCGACAACATTGGTAAAAGCGGTAGAGGCGTATAAAGCTTTTAGTGGTGTTGATCTGCAGCCCAAAGAGCTTTCTGCTTTCAAGGATGCATTGTTGGCGGCGTCGAAAATCGATCCGAACGCGCCCGCGGCGACGCTTCAACGTGGGATTGATATACTGGGTCGTCTTGGTGCGGATACCAAACCGGAACAAGTACGACCTCTTGATCAACTGATGCCGCTCGATCAAGTGCAGAAAACGCTCGTTGGCGTGGAGGCGGAGCGGGACAAGTATCGAGCTCAAGTTAGCAATCTATCTCGCTCTGGGAACGGGCGCACATTACCGTCATGTTGGATAACTGACGACGGCCAGACCGAATACATGTTTGACGTCTCGATTACCGACGATGGCTTGATCGTTAAGGACGCAACTCCGTCGCGCAAGGACGATCCAGCGTGGAAATTGATTGATGGTTTCCCGCGCAACGCCGTCATTCATGAAAACACATTTGACAAATCTACTAACGCGATGTTCGCGTGGAGCAAAAAGGAAAACTGCCGCTTCTACTCGATCATCAGAGATGGGACAGGGGATACGAGCAAAGAGAGATATAAAAAGCTGCGCCGGACCGTGGAAAATCATTTCTATCCGCTTCATCTCGATCTGACAGCAGTCGTCCGTCGAGCGCCACCCGACGGTTCCAACACTAGCGGGATCGGCGGCCCTTATGTGCCGGCGCCTCTGCCCCGCAACCCAACGCGCTAGAGCAGCTCTTGCCGCAGCTTAGCGCCGACCAGTTTGCAGGCGGGGCCATTCTTGTTGTTGAGGGCACTTATTGTCCGAGCAGATAAACTCGCGTGCCAGTCCTTCGGAAATCAAGATTGGCCCGACGTCGCGCCCATCCACGGTTAGGACTGCACACAAGCGACCATTGGTCCGGCATCGTCCTTGAGCATCGTATCTTGTATCCTTCGTGCACTCACACGGCTTTTCGGTGAGATCTACAAGGCCGGTCGTTAGAAGCTCTTTTAGTCTATCGCGAGCCCTTTTTCCCAGAGCTCGCTCCGAAGGCCAAATAAAGCGCCGAAAACTCCATGTTTCGGGAGTATCAAAACCAATGAGCCGATAGCGTTCGCCGCGCGCTTTGACCGTGTCGCCATCTGTGACTTTGACCTCTGCGGCTGCGATCGGCTCGCCAGAACAAGGCGTTGCGGCAATGACAAGCGCCAAGACTAATGGCAAATACATAGATCCCTCTCAGCGTGGTTCGATTGCAGCCAGAGATGATAGAAGATCGGCGTTGTAGTCATTGCCGTCTGCCCCTGCATGAACTCGCCGATGACAATTTGGACATAACGAAATCACAAACGCTGGATCATCGGGTCCGCCGTCGCTGACGCGACGGATATGATGCGGCTCGAGATAAGGACTTCCATTTTTTCGTTTGAATGGGGCAGGGGCCTTGCACCCTTCGCAGTGACCGCCGGCGCGAGCTAAGACGTAGTTCCTCACATCGCGACTGCGCTGATAAACGTTTCTCACTCCGGCGACCTGGGACGGAGGGTTGATGCCGGCGGCAATTTTGGCTAGCGCGCGAAGATCATCTAGCGTTCTTGCCGGCTCTACCGCAGGCGATTTCTCTTCGACATGTTCGATAATTGCATTGAGCGGCCGCAACTCGAATACGATGGCTTGACGTTGCTTGCCTTCTCGGTCCGGCGCGGGCTCGAGATGATGTTTTTCGTAGACCATCTCACTGATAAAGCGCAGGCCTTAGTCGGTCTTCCGGAACAACAATAGGCTTTTCCCATCGGCGGAGTGGTTCGCGATGGCAAGATTGCCTCGCTGTAGAACCATGTCGCCAACTTGCCCTTCGCCAAAATACTCAAAGGCGCCGTCGGGTCGTGGGCGGTCCGCATAACCGTGGGCGAGACCTTCGTCGCCCGTGACGATAATCACTAAGGGATGCTGTGACGGGGTAATGATGCCGCCTTGTTGCTGGCCGCCGAACTTGGCGTGAATGTCCAGTCGTCGGTTGTAGATTCTGCCTTCTTCAAATCCGAAGCTCATCACAATGCTCGTGGCTGTAAAGTCGGGACATTCTGCATCGGCGCTGGATCATCGGCTAGGCACGATGTTCCATAAAATCCGTGGCGCGAATGATCGAAGTCCTATTGGGGTTCGCCCCCGCGCTTGGCCGCGCGCCGGATCAAGGCCACGACATTCTGCGGGATCGGTACATCGCGGGCTTGCGGTGCGGCAGGCAGAAACGCACCGGCACGGGCCTCATCCAATGCGCGCTCGATCAGATAATCCAGAATCGGCTCGTGCAGCGAACGTGCATCGCACTGCGCCTGTCGCAGCAAAGTGATGACGTGGTCTCTCGGAGTCTTCGGTGGAGGTTCAAGATCATCTTTCAGAGAGGTGTTGAAGAGGACGTCAAACCGAGACTCGAAAACGATCTCGAGATGGGCGGCCGCCTGCAACCGAGCATTCCGTGATGGCATCGAACCTTCGATGTTACGGGGATGGCTCAAAGAGTGTGGGGGAATCTCGGGGCGTGCCTCGCCTCGGGGCGAAAGGGTTGCACCTGTTGCTTCGCGGGGATCGAGGCGGGCGCGATGGCGGTGGCGTCCGACTACAAATTCCCGGCCATAGCTTTCCAACGCCCCGCTGGGAAACCAGCGGGGCGTTCATGTTGGCGGCCATTCCAGTTGCAATGACACTCGCAAGAGAACTTGGCGCCCGGCACGCCCACCCGCAGAATCTCTCTTAAAGCGGATGCGTTCGCTGCGGGCGAAGAGGCTGGCTCCGATCACGAAACTTCTCAAAATTGTAAAAGATTAACTCGTGACCGCGATTGGATGACCAAGGCGGAGAAGGAATGAAGGATATGACTCGACATGACCACTCAGTCGCCGCGAGCGACGATCGAACAGATCGGAAAATCAAAAATGAGATACGTGCAATCGCGCCTGCATAGTCAGAGCGACCAAGCAACTTCCAGTTTTATCTTGGGGATGATTCAGCTGTCCGAGCAGTATGTGCGCCGGGGCTACGTTCCTTACATGATCACGTTCATGTTTCCATTCGGGCAGGACGGGAGCCCGGCTCAGTTGCTTGTGATCAACTATGAGGTGGCGCGGGTGTACACGCGCTTCTTGACGGAAGTAGTCCGACGATCAAAGAGCGATCATGGTCGGAGCATCCGTCCAATATTAATCGGATGTTCGGACTGGTATGTTTACAAGCGGCGTGTCAAAGCGCGCAATTCAACGGGGCACCCGACTGGGGTTCACGCGGCTGGCATTCTTCTAGTGCCACCGCGCAATCGGCTGCGCACCGGGGTGAAGGATCATTTCGAATCTGCGAAAAGATTGGCTACATCCGGCACGACAAGCCGCTCGTTCGAGTTCATTTGAAGAAAGTCAAGGTAACGTTGGCGACTGCCGTTGATTACACTTTCAAGTCGATTAGGAGGCGGCGCTGCCGAATAGACGATGCTTTTATCCACCCCCTCGCGCTTGACGAATTGTCAGTGGGGAAGCCGACACCCATGCAAATCGACGCCAATGAACGCGATCGACGCGCTCGCCGGCGTCTTAAGTGAAATGACGACTGTTCTGTAGAGAGTGCGAGCTCATCGGTTGCGGCTAATTATTCAAATGAGTAAGGCATCCACGACTTGGTCATAAGGGCAAAGCGCTCCCCAACCGATCAGCGCCAAACCTCCGGCGATGCGGCAAATCGCCGGAACTAGGCAATTGTGTCGTTTCAAATGAGTCGAATGCATGCCTCGTTCCGGTCTCAAAACGACCTCTAGAACCGACGCCGCGGCGTCGAATTGAGCCCGCTGATCGTTGAGGCGCGCCGTTCGTCGTGATGACAGCGGATCGTGATTGCGTCGTGAGACGCACCAAGCGCGAGAATTTTGGAAGGGGCCGGATGCAGCGGGATTGAAGTTACTTTTCCTGTTTTGCGGCTTTTGCGCAGATGGGACCGTTCCGAACAGCGTACTTGGCTCACGGCACCGCGCGCTGATCCCGAGTGGAGGGTGGATAATACTTTGCTTCCGGGACTCCGGCAGACGCGTGTTTTGGCAGGGCATGCTCATTTTGTCGCCTTGACGGGAAGTCTGACCCAAGTTCATATACCTCGTATATGAAGTTGGGTGGATGTCATGACCCAGAAGTTTCCCTTGGGCACGCTCAAAATCCTCGTGCCGACGCCGCATATACCGATCGGATACGCGCCTCCGCTTATGGCTCGCTCACTAGGCTACGCCGCTGAAGAAGGTCTGGACCTTCAGGTTGTCGCCGCGGGTCGTCCGCATCTGTCGATAGACGGCGCGACCAAAGGCGAAGGCATCGCCTTCGTCAACATGGTCTTCAATTTTCTGATTCGCGATCAGGGGCGGCCGTTCCGCAGCTTTTACAGCGTGGCGCGCAAGCAGAACCGCTCCTTCGCCGTTCCGGCCGACAGTCCGATCAAGACACTCGCCGATCTCAAGGGCAAGGTGATCGCGCTCCACTATCCGGATCTTCTCGAATTCGCCTATGCCGCGCTGGCGGGAGAAAATGTCAGCAAGGACGAGGTGACGTTTGTTCCGCTCCCAGGTTCGCCGCTGGATGAGGACGTCATGGTCGAATTCATGCGGACCAATCAGGCGCAGGCCATCTGGCAAATCGATCACAATTACGGGTTGTTCGAAGCGGCCGGTCTTCCGCTGCGGCAGCTTCCCGCGCCGACGATCGACAGGCTGACACCATGCGCCTGTTTCTATGCAAATGACGATGTCCTGAAGGCTCGTCCCGAAGCCTTTGCCGCGCTCGGCCGTGCAGTCTCCAAAGCTACCGTATTTGCAGAGGCCAATCCGGAGGCGGTTGTGCGCACTCTGTGGCGTGAAATCCCGGAAGCGCGTCCCGCGTCGGCTGACGAAGCGCGAGCCATGCGGCGCGATCTCGCGATCCTCAAGCATCGCCTGCGGCTGAGCAAATTCGATGATGCAGCCGATGCCCGCTGGGGTGCGATTACGCTGCAGGAGATCGAGCGTTGGCAAAATTTCATGCTCGATACCAAGGCAATCAAGAGTCGAAGGGATCCCAAGGACTATTTCATCAACGACTGGGTCCCCGAATACAACAAGTTCGATCCTGCCGCAGTAATCGCGCATGCTCGCGATTACCAAGTGAAGTGACTGCGCAATGATTTCGTATCCCATCGATGTAGGCGGCACGCGAACCCGGATCGTTGAGCACGGCAGCGGGCCGGCGGTGGTTTTGATCCACGGGCTCGGAACGCGCGCCGACCGCTGGCGCACGACCATGGAAAGGCTCGCGGATAGCGGACGCAGGGTAATCGCGTTCGATCTTCCCGGGCACGGTTTCGCGGCAAAGGGCGAAGGCATCGATTATTCAGTGCAAGGCTATGCGCGTTTTCTGGCGGCGCTGCTGGACACGCTCGGGCTCGAGCGCCCGGTGCTGATTGGCGCTTCGCTTGGAGGTCAGGTGGCGGCGACTTTCGCAGCACGGACGCCGCAGCGTGCCGCCGCGCTCATCCTTGTGGGCAGTACGGGCCTTAAGCCATTCGGGCCCGAAGCGCGCCTGCAGACATCGCGCATGCTGGTTGACATGTCGAAAGATGCCATCCGCACGCGGCTTCAGCGCGGCCTGCGCAATCATGCGCTGATCACGGACGAACTGGTCGAGGAAGATTTCCGCATCAACAATTCCCCGGGCGCTGCGGAGGCTTTTCGCGCGTTAGGTGCATATTTCGCTGAGCGAATAGACGACGACGTGGTGTTCGACGCGCTCAAGTCGCTCGATGGCAAGGTGCCGCTGATGCTGGTGTGGGGCCCGGAAGATGCAGCGGTCCCGATTGCGGTAGCGGAGGAGGTGGCCGGCAAACTCAAGTTCGCCAGCTTCGTTACGCTGCCGGGCACAGCGCACAACCCCTACATGGACAAGCCTGCGGAATTCTGTCGCGCGGTGATGGGCTTCCTTAGCAAAGCATCGGTCCCGGCAGGATAGCGGAAGGCACAAGGGTCGCGCTCATGACGTTCGCTCTCGATACCATCGCCGGTTATTCCGAACAGCTCGTCAAAATTCGTCACGATCTGCACATGCATCCCGAGCTGGGGTTTGAGGAAGAGAGAACCGCGGGTGTCGTCGCCTCGCTTCTCGCGTCCTGGGGAATCGAGGTTCACACCGGAATTGGCAAGACTGGCGTTGTCGGCGTACTGCGTGGCCGGGACGGTATGCGCAGCATCGGGCTTCGGGCGGAACTAGACGCGCTGCCGATCGAAGAAGCTACGAATCTGGAGTATCGCTCGCACCGCCCGGGCGTCTTTCACGGATGCGGGCATGATGGCCACATGACCATCCTGCTTGGTGCGGCGCGTTATCTGGCGGAAACGAAGAATTTTAGTGGCAATGCGATCTTTATCTTCCAGCCTGCGGAGGAGGGGCGTGGCGGCGCACGCGCCATGCTCGCCGACCGCTTGTTCGAGCGATTTCCGTGCAATGAAATCTACGCTTTGCATAACGCGCCGGGCGGACCGCGCGGCAGGGTGATGCTCCGGCCTGGCGCCGCGATGGCTGCTGCGGACTTTTTCGACGTCACTGTCACCGGCCGCGGCGCCCACGCCGCCGAGCCGCAAAACTCCATCGACCCAATTGCGGCGGCGGTCGCTTTTGCGCAGGCGGCCCAGACCATCCTCAGCCGCAACGTCGACCCACTTAAATCGGCTGTCGTTTCGATCACACGTTTGGTGTCCGGCACGGCCTATAACGTCATCCCTGACGCCGCCGAAATGTCGGGCACGATTCGCACCTTCGATCACGATATCCGCGCGCTCGTTGCGCGGCGCATGCGCGAGATCGGCGAGGGCGTCGCTGCCGCCTTTGATGCGCAGGTCACGGTCGATATCCGCGACTGTTTTTCTGTGCTGGAAAACTGGCCGGAGCAGACCGCCGCTGCAGCCGCTATCGCTGCAGAAGCTTTTGGCGCGGACAACGTGGACGCGGCAGCGAGGCCACAGCTCGCGAGCGAAGATTTTGCCGACATGCTGAAGGTGGTGCCGGGGGCCTATCTCTGGTTTGGGCAATCCGAAGGCCCTGCGCTGCACAATCCCAGTTACGTGTTCGACGACGGCATCATCCCGCTTGGCGCGTCGATGCTGGCAAATCTGGTGGAGCGCAGATCGTCATGATCAGTCTCCATGCGCATGCTTGCGCCACGCCTTGCAGTGAATACAGCGCGACCGCCGCTAGGGCCGCGTCAGAACGAGAAGAGGGGCCAACCTTCCAGCGTCGAATTTGAACCGGCCGGACAGCACAGGACAGGAGCATTGCAATGATCAGACGAGGACTTTTGATAGGGGCGCTGGCGGCATTAATGCTGGCTGGAACGCAGGCGAAATCGGAAACGCTGCGCTGGTCGTCAGTCGGCGACGTCGCAACGCTGGACCCGGCGGCGCATAACGAGACATTCACGAACAACCTTCATCTCCATGTTTACGACTCGCTGGTTCGCCGCGACCGCAACATGAAGATCGAGCCCGCGCTCGCCACCTCGTGGGAACGTATCGGCGCCGACCGATGGCGCTTCAAGCTGCGCCGCGGTGTGACCTTTCACGAAGGCGAGCCTTTCAATGCCGACGATGTCGTGGCGTCCGTCGCGCGGATGCTCGACCCCGGCTCGCGCGGTGCGGGCAATTTTCCCAGCATCGCGCGCGCCGAAAAATTCGACGATTTCACCGTCGATTTGGTGTTGAAGGGGCCTTACCCGCTTCTACTCAACGATCTGTGCTGGCTGAGCATCATGAGCAAGCCGTGGATGGAGAAGCACGACTCATTGAAGCCCGGAAACATCGCCAAGAACGTGACGACCTATGCCTCGACCCATGCCAACGGTACGGGCCCCTTCATAGTCGAAAGCTATCAGCCGGATTCGAAAACGGTCTTCGTATCCAACAAAAAATGGTGGGACAAACCAACTCACAACCTCACACGGATCGAGTTTCGTCCGATCAAATCGGATGCGACCCGCGTTGCGGCCCTGCTGTCGGGAGAACTGGATCTCGTGGCCCCAGCGCCCTTGCAGGACCTCGATCGCATTTCGGCGACCCAAGGATTCAAGGTGGTTCAGGAGCCGTCTTTCCGGCTCATCTTCCTTGGACTGAACTGGCGGCCCGAACTGCTCGCCATGCCGGGGCAGAAAAATCCTTTGCTTGATCTGAAGGTGCGGCAGGGGTTATGGCACGCGATCGATATCGAGACGATCCAGAAGCGGATCATGCGCGGCAAGGCGAAGGCGACAGGAACGCTCGTCGCGCCGCAAATTGCCGGCTACGATCCCAAGCTTAGCGTCCCTTACGGTTACGATCCGGAGAAAGCCAAGAAGCTGCTCTCCGATGCGGGCTTCGCAAAAGGGTTCAAGATTGATCTCAACTGCTCGAACGACCGCTTCATCGCGGACGAGCAATTATGCGTTGCGATCGGCTCGATGTGGGCGAAGGTTGGCGTCGAGGCCAACGTCAAGACCGAGACGCGCGCTGCGTTTTTCCCGCGCGTCGATCGCGGGGAGACCGACGCCTATCTTTACGGCTGGGCCAACCTGCCGGCGATGGACTCGATCAGCGTCATTTCGGTCGTGCTGGCATCGCGCAAGGACGCCTACGGCGGCAACAATCCGAACGGCCTGAGCAACGCACGCATTGATGAAATCGCGCGCGCCGCGGCGGTCGAGCTTGACGAGGATAAGCGCATCAAGCTGCTGCAGGAGGCCCTGAAGATCGCCCGCGATCAGGTGTCGATAATCCCGCTGCACTTGCAGCCGGTCGCCTGGGCTATGCGGTCCAATTTGGACGTTCCTCAATTCCCGGATGAATATGTGCGGCTCTGGTTTGCCAACTTAAAGAAGTAAGCTCGGCCTATGTCCTGGCGGGAATAAAACCCGCCGGGACGCGCCAGGCGGAGGTTTAATGCTGCGGACCCTGATTTCGCGGACCGGTCAGACGCTGCTCGTGTTGCTAGCGGTCAGCGCCATCGCCTTCGTCACTTTTCGCTACGTGGGCGATCCCGTGCAGTTGATGGTTCGCGAAGACGCATCGTTCGCGGAGAAGGAACGCTTAAGGGAGCAACTTGGATTAAACCAGCCTGTCTATGTTCAGTATGGACGGTTCATCTCGCGTGTCGTGTGCGGCGATCTCGGGATCAGTTATCGTAACCAGCGCCCCGTTCGCGACATGCTCACCGAACGGCTGCCGGCCACGCTCGAATTGGTCTTCGTTGCGACGGTGCTTGCGCTGGGGATTGGCATCCCCCTCGGCATCTACAGCGCCATTCGCCGCGACGGAGCCCTGGCAAGACTATTGCAACTCCTATCGCTGATCGGAATGTCCACGCCAGCCTTCGTGGTAGGGATATTGCTGATCCTCGTTTTTTCGGTGCATCTGAAGCTGCTTCCTTCATTCGGGCGCGGGGAAACAGTGCAGGTCGGCTGGTGGTCCACCGGCCTTCTCACCGCGAGCGGGTGGCGTTCGATCATCCTGCCGGCGATTTCGCTCGCGCTTTATCAACTCACGCTGATCATGCGACTCGTCCGCTCGGAAATGATCGACGTTCTCTCTACGGACTATATCCGCTACGCGCGTGCCCGCGGGCTGCCGAGGCCGTATATCCATTTCAAGCTGGCTTTACGGAATGCGCTGATGCCCGCGATCACCGTGACGGGCTTGCAGATTGGCTCGCTGATCGCCTTCGCGATTGTAACAGAAACAGTTTTCCAATGGCCGGGCATGGGCCTGCTCTTTATCCAGGCAGTGACTTTCGTCGATCTTTCGGTGATGGCGGCTTATTTGCTGTTGGTCGGGCTGATCTTCGTCATCATCAATATTGTGGTGGACATTCTGTATGTGATGCTCGATCCGCGGCTTCGGGGAAGCGCGGCATGAAAGCGCTCGCGTCGCGATATCTTTCGCTGAAAATCCCTGTTTTCGTCCTGGCCGCCGGGGTGTTTGCCGGCGCGCTAACGCTGGTCGCGGTGCTGGCGCCATTCATCGCGCCGTACAATCCGACCAACATATCCAGCTTCAATCTCGCGGATTCAGAAATCGCGCCGCTTTTCCTTGGTGGGGACGATCCGCGTTTCGTTCTCGGAACCGACAATCAAGGGCGCGACCTGTTGTCTGCGATTATCTACGGTGCCCGCATCTCGCTCATCATTGGTGCCGGAGCGGTCTTGTTCGCCACGCTTTTGGGAATGACGCTAGGTCTGATTGCTGGCTATTTCGGTGGATGGATAGACGCTGTGATCATGCGCGTCGCGGACGTAATCCTGAGTTTTCCGACGATCCTTCTCGCTCTGCTTATCAGCGGCATCGCGCGAGCACTTTTCCCGGCTGCAGCTGAGCCGGAATGGGCACCAATCATCCTGATCGGCGCGATCGGGACCCATGACTGGGTTCAGTACGCCCGCACGGTGCGCGCCTCGACCATGGTCGAGTCAGCGAAAGATTATGTGCGAGCCGTGCGGGTGATTGGTCTGCCATCGCGGCAGATCATCTTTCGCCATATCGTTCCTAACATCATGGCTTCGGTTCTCGTCGTGGCGACTGTTAATCTCGCCACCGCGATGTTGACCGAGGCGACGCTTTCCTTTCTTGGCGTCGGAATGCCGCCGACCTACCCCTCGCTTGGCACACTCATCCGGATCGGCAACGAGTTCATGTTCTCGGGCATCTGGTGGATCGCTCTTTTTCCGGCGATCACGCTGGTGTCGCTGATCCTTGCGACCAACGTTGTCGGGGACTGGCTGCGGGACCGATTCAATCCCAAGCTAAGGGTGCGGCTATGACCATGCCGCCCGTTCTTTCCATCGATGGTCTTCGCGTCGACTATCCGCTCGCGGACGGCAATAATTTCTGCGCGGTGGATGACGTGTCGTTGAGCATCCAGCCTGGCGAGATCCATGCGCTGGTGGGCGAATCCGGGGCGGGGAAATCGACAGTCGGCAACGCCATAGCGGGGCTCATCGATCCGCCGGGCCGTATCACGTCGGGAACGATCCTCATCGCGGGTAAACCGCTTGGCGGTAAGGGTTCGGACGGCATCCGCCTAGGCCGCGACATTGGGGTCATCTTTCAGGATCCGATGACGAGTTTGAATCCGCTTTTTACGGTCGGTAGTCAGATCGTCGAGACCGTCAGTTATCATTTGCGCGAGAGCGCGCGGGCCTCGAAGGAGAGCGCGATTGAGCTTCTGAGAACCGTGGAAATGCCGGAGCCGGAGCGCAGGTTTTCGTGCTATCCGCACCAGCTGTCCGGAGGGCAGCGCCAGCGTGTAGTCATCGCTGCCGCCTTGTCCTGCAATCCGAAACTGCTCGTGGCCGACGAGCCGACGACCGCTCTCGATGTTTCGGTGCAGGCGCAGATCCTTTCGTTGATAAAACGTCTCGCTGATGAGCGTCAGCTTGGAGTGCTCCTGGTGACGCATAATATGGCTGCGGTTGCGCAGATCGCGGACCGCGTCAGTATCATGCGCAGTGGCCGCCTGCTGGAGTCGGGTCCCGTGAGCCGGGTGCTCAGGGCGCCTCAGCATGACTATGCGCGTAACCTAATCCAGGCAGTGCCGCGCATCGAAGCGCCCCTCCGGCGGCTGCCGGTGTTGAGCGAGAAGGATGACGTCGGCACGTCGATCCAGACCATCCTTGAAACCCGTTTGGGCCGACGGGAGGCCGCGGGATCGGATGCGCTGCTGACTGTTTCCGGTCTGACGGTGGACTACACAACACGCAACTGGCTGCGTGGCGGGCATGTCCACCGGGCGCTCGACGGAGCCAGTTTTTCCATTCGCAGGGGGGAGATATTCGGCGTCGTTGGCGAATCGGGGAGCGGTAAATCGACGCTCGCTAACGTTATCGCGGGCCTGGTACGTCCGACAAGCGGCACCATAACCTTCGATGGCCGCCCCCTCGGTGCCAATCGTGATCGCGACGCCCGCCGGGCGGTGCAGATGATATTCCAGGATCCGTATTCATCGCTCAATGCGCGAATGCCTGTCGGCGAGGCTATCGCCGAACCGATCCGCTTCTACCATCTCGCGTCATCGCGCGCGGACAGTCTCTCGAGGGCGCGCACGTTGCTCGAAGCTGTCGGATTGAGCGGGGATATGGGCGAACGGTTCCCGTTCGCGTTTTCCGGCGGCCAGAGACAGCGAATTTCAATCGCGCGTGCGCTCGCGGCCGAGCCGTCTCTTTTGATTTGCGACGAACCGACATCCTCGCTGGATGTTTCTGTGCAGGCACGTGTACTCAATCTTCTGAAGGATCTTCGGGACACGGCAGGCCAGACCCTGCTGTTCATCAGTCACGACCTTGCCGTGGTTCGGCAAATGTGCGACCGCGTTGCCGTTATGCATGCAGGGTGTATCGTAGAACTGGCCGATTGCGAGACGATCTTCACTTCTCCCAAACACTCTTACACGCGGCACTTGATGTCTTGCGTTCCCTCGATGCCGATCAGTGATTGCCCGCCGACACACAAAAAGAACGCGAGTGCATGACATGATCTGCCCAAATCAGTCCGTGGCGATCGCCCCACCCAGCTTGCCAGAGTGAAGCGCATGGCGAGGCTTTACGACACAGTCAAGACAGCGATCCGTGACGGCATCGCGAGCGGGCATTACAAAACCGGCGAGAAGATTCCGAGCGAATCCCAACTGACGCGCGCTCTCGGCGTGAGTGCGATCACAGTCCGCCGGGCCCTGCGCGATCTCGTGATCGAGGGTCTGCTGATCGGCAAACAGGGACTCGGGGTGTTCGTGGCCGACAACCGATGCATCGTGCGGTCGCTGCGTTCCGACTTCCGCACGACAATGGCGGAAGAAATCAGGCGAGCGGGTCTTGAGCCGAGCGTGCGACTCCTGTCGCTTTCGCAGTTGCGCGGACCGGCGGATATCACCGAGATACTGCAGATGCGCCGCGGCAGCACGCTGCATGTTGCGGAAAAACTGATCCTGGCAGGTGAAAGGCCGGTATCGATCGAGCGAGACTACCTTCCGACGAGGCTGGCACAGTTCAGCGCGGATTTGACCGGTGACTATCTGATCCCATTGCTCTTCCGCCAAGGCATCGCCCTCTCGCACGTCGATTATCGCGTCGAAGGCGGATCGGCTTCTCTGGTCGACGCCGCGCTGCTGGAGTTGTCTCCCGGCACGCCGATCCTCAAGGTTGTCTATACGCCGATGGCTCGCGACGGAGTGCCCGCCGCGACCGGCATTTCGATCTCACGCGCCGACCGCTTTGCATACGAGTTCCGCGTCGGCATCGAGCTGAAACGCGGCATTGGTGCCGCCGGCGCCGCAAATGGCCGGCGCGGTAAAGCGGCTTCGGCATGATCCGCAGATTTATCCTAGGACTGGAAGAACAGCATGAGACACGTTGAACCGATATTGGAAAAGAGCCAGCTCGCGCCGGAGCATCACGGAGTTTACGAATCGATCGCTTCTTCGCGCGGCGGGATACCCGAGATGTTCGGCGTTCTGCTGCACGACCCCGCCGTGGCCGATCGTATTGCGCGGCTTGGCGAACAGATCCGCTTCGATTCTCAACTGCCTGCAAGCGTGAAGGAAATCGTGATTCTCACGGTCGCGGCGCAGATGCCGGGTTCCTATTTCTGGAAATTTCACCTTCCACTCGCTCGTGACTCAGGCGTTAGCGAGGAACTGATTGGATTCATTGAGGGCGGCAGCGCGGCAACTGGGGACGACGGTAAGATTCTGGCCTATGTCCGCGATGTCGTCGCGTGCCGTCCTCCAGCTCCCGACATCGTCAAGGCGCTTATCGCGCGCTTCGGCGCATCGGGGCTGGTGTCACTGACGTCCACCGCGGCTTACTATGTCATGCTGATCTCATTCACGGCAGCGCTTGGCCTCAGCGCGGGCATCCAGAGGCCGAGCGGCTGATTTGCATTTGGTTAGTCCCCCTTGGGCACCATATATTTCGTGCCATTAGACAACTACGGGATTGGCTGAGACATTTTTTGTCTCGTGCTCGGATTGCATCTTCGATGGGATGCGCCGGTCAAATCGATCTGTCGGGGCCGCGCAAAGACTTCGGAGTTCCGCTGTAACCAGCCGCAAGGCGCGATAAAATGTCGACAACTCGGTAGATCCGCAACGCAAGATCTCCGAAGCAGCAATGCCCTCACCGAAGAGCAAGCACTGAACAGCTCAGCGACATCACACCGCGGAGACGATTAGCCCCACACCGCCGCGCTTTTTGAATCGACAAAGCTGTACGAAACTTTGGATCGATTCGCTTTTTGGTAGTTCGCAAGCCGTCCGTCGATCAAGGCAAGTTCGCCTTGATCGTAGATGCAATAATATAGATGCGAACACGCCAACCGGCGTTTTGAGCGTGAAGCTTCAAAGCCCCGAAGCCGCGATCCGCAGCAAAGCCCAGCGCGAGGGCATTTCACTCCTGCCGACTAATCGCTCCCCCTACAACCGCCTGAAGCGCGGAAGGCGTTAAAGCTCGTCGAGATTGCTTGGCACCTCTCCAAACGTCTTAAGGACAATCGCGTCCCCAAATTGTCCATCATCGGGAGAGCCGCTCCGTTTGAAGGCGAGCGCACCGACGTGAGGCGGTGTTCGTGACAGCGCCTCAGCACGGATCAGCGCCACTCCTTCATTTGGACATTCTTGCGCTTCTCCGGCTGCAAGGCCATCGTCTGCCGGTACGAAAGGTAACGCTACAAAATACGTCACCGACATTTTTGCCTCCTTAGTGTGGTTTCGTTTTCCTCTGTCGCCGGACGAAGCCGGTGGAAACTTTGTCGCGCGCTCGCTCAAGCTCAGCTTCCAAAAAT
>CAMBBO010000052.1 GCA_945862935.1 Pseudorhodoplanes sinuspersici
AATCAAGCTGCAGGAATTGTTCGGGCTCGCGCAGCATCCGTCGATTGCTGGCGGGCGAGTACCACTGGTGATCGAATTGCTCTCTCCAGCGCAGCGGCCCGTGCAGGTGACGCGCGATCTTCCTGGATTCTGGCGCGGCAGCTATGCCGCAGTGAAATCCGAGATGAAAGGCCGCTATCCGCGCCATCCTTGGCCGGACGATCCGCTGGCGGCAGCACCCACGCGCCGTGCCAAGCCGCGCGGGACGTGATGCTTTCCCCAGTTTCGCTTACGCGAAAGTGCCTGTAGAAATGCCGCAATGAGCACCTCGGCGATCTCAACCGGCTTTGCCAAATTCAGCCAGCGCGCGACCGCTTTGGTCGAACGCTTTCCGTGGCTCGGCTGGGCGGGCTGGATCGCGTTCTGCATTTTGGCGCTCGCGCGTACGCATCCGCGAAGGTTCGCGGCGGCGTTCGGCTATTACCTCGAAGCCGCGCAACGTTTCGCCGCGCGCTACACCTTGTACGATCCGAACTCGTTGACCGATGTGTCGTATTGGCCGTCCACGCTGGTCGTGCTCGTGCCGTTCACGACAATGAACCCATCGCTCGCCGCTGTCATCGTGCTGACCGTCTCCGCGATCGCGCTGACATGGGCGGCCATCGATCTTACGCGCGCGCTGCGTCCGTCGGCGACCGATGCATTCATGCTCGCGGGGTTGTTGCTGCTCATCAACATTCCGGCCGCGTGGTACAATTTCAAGCATGTGCAACTGCACATCCTGATGACCGCAGGGATGATGGCCGCTGCGGCCTGCATCATCCGCGAAAAATATCTCACCGCATCGCTATGGCTGTTCGTGGCGCTCGTGGTGAAGCCGATTGCGGTTGTTATGGTGCTTCTGTGCGGCGCGCTTGTGCCAAAGATGCGCCTGCCGTTGCTCGCTGCTGTGATTGTCGGCGCGCTGCTGCCGTTTGCGATTGCGGATCACACCTACCTGATCGAGCAATACCGGCTGTTCGGGTTGAAGCTCTGGACAGTCGCATCGTCGCCGCCGGCCGAATGGCCGTATCAGGCGGATTTCTCGACCATGCTGAAATCCTTCGGCATCGTGCTGCCCGGCGCGGTGTCCGTACCGCTGCGCTTGATCGCGGCACTCGGGACGCTGTTCCTTGCATGGCGCGTCCAGCGTGGCGGAGGCAACCGCGCCTTTGCGCTCGCGGTTCTGATCCTGTCCGGCTGCTATCTCACGCTATTCGGGCCGCGCAACGAGAACGTCTCGTTCCTCGTGGTGACGCCTGCGATCACCGCCCTCGCACTGCTGATGCTGCTGCGCGATCAGATGGATATTCGTGCGTGGCTTCTGGTCGGCGCCGCGCTGGTGCTGGGCTTCGTCGTTACGCTGGAAATCGACCACACGGTGAAACCCGCGATTGTGACGGTCATCTACGGCTGGCTGATCTATCTGATGATCGAGCCGCGCCGCTGGCGGGCGCTGGCCGAAGGCGGCAGCCCCGGCGGCTGATCGTTCAAATTTGAACGAATTCCTTATCCCGCCGCACACGCTGCCCGGCAAAAAGCGTTTCCCGACGGTTGCCCGTTAGGGTCGCATTTTCTCTTCTATTGCAGACTGGGCATCCGATCGAAGCATTTTAGGCGGATTACCGCCATGCGTTATTTTATGGTCTTTGCGGCCCTCGCGCTCGCGATTTTCAGTCTGTTGTCCAAATTTGCGGACAAGATTTCGCATCCGAGGGCAGCTCCCATTGTCGCTTCGGCGTCGACCTTGCCGGTGTCCTATGGACCCCGCTCGTTCGCGATCCCGCGCGATGGCCGGGGGCATTTCCAGACCGAAGCGCGGGTCGATGGCCGCTACATCGAATTCATGGTCGATACCGGCGCGTCCACCATTGCGCTGACGGAACGGTCTGCGCGCAAGCTCGGCATCTTCCCCTCGCACAGCGATTACTCGGTATCGGTTCGCACGGCGAACGGCACCGCTAAGGCCGCCTCGGTCCAGCTTAATTCGGTCGATGTCGGGGGACTTGTGGTGCGTGACGTCCGCGCCCTCGTCATGCAGGACGACGCCCTGAGTGAAAATCTGCTCGGCCTGTCGTTCCTGACGCGCCTGAAGCGCTTCGAATACGCCAACAACAAGCTCGTTCTCGAGCAATAAGCTGTAATCCCGCCGCTTTTGCCCGGCAGAAAGCCGCGCGCCGCAATTCCGGCGCGCGCACTTTTAGGCTATTCCTGCCAGCCGGATTTCTCACCCGAGGACGTTTATGTTTCCGAAGCCCCGCGCATCGCTTGCGCCCAATACCTACGACTATGAGTCATTGCCATTGGTGAAGCCCACAGGCTTCCGCGAATACGACGCGCGCTGGCTGCTGGAAAAAGAAATTAATCTGATGGGGATTCAGGCGCTGGGCATGGGCCTTGGCACCCTGATCCATGAACTCGGCGTGAAGCCCGACCTCGTGACCGGGCATGACTTTCGCTCTTATTCGGCTTCGGTGAAAACAGCACTCGTCTCCGGCCTGCTCGCCGCCGGCATTCGCGTGCGCGACATCGGTCTGTGCATTTCACCGATGGCTTATTTCGCGCAATTCGATCTGGATGTGCCGTGCGTAGCAATGGTGACTGCCTCGCACAACGACAATGGCTGGACCGGCGTGAAGATGGGTGCGAACCGCCCGATGACGTTTGGCCCGGACGAGATGACCAAGCTCAAAGACATCGTGCTGAACGCGAAGTTCAACCTGAAGGGTGGCGGTACCTACGAATTCATCAATGATTTTCCGGCGCGCTATCTCGCCGATCTCACCAATCGCCCGAAGCTCAAGCGCAAGCTGAAAGTGGTCGCGGCTTGCGGCAATGGCACGGCCGGCGCGTTCGCGCCGAAGATGCTGGAAATGATCGGCTGCGAGGTCATCCCGATGGATGTCGAACTCGATCATACATTTCCGAAATACAATCCGAACCCTGAAGACCTGAAGATGCTGCACGCGATGCGCGATGTGGTGTTGAAGCACAAGGCCGACGTTGCGCTCGGTTTCGATGGCGACGGCGACCGCTGCGGCGTGGTGGACGACGAAGGCGAGGAGATTTTCGCCGACAAGGTCGGCGTGATGCTGGCGCGCGATATGTCGGCCTTGCATCCCGGATCGACTTTCGTTGTCGATGTGAAATCGACCGGCCTGTTTATGACCGATCCCGTACTGATCGCGAATAAGGTCAAGGCCGATTACTGGAAAACCGGACATTCCTACATGAAGCGCCGTGTCAACGAGACCGGCGCGATGGTCGGCTTCGAAAAATCAGGACACTTCTTCTTCAACAAGCCGTTCGGTCGCGGCTATGACGACGGCCTGCTCACCGCGATCGCGGTCTGCGACATGCTCGAGCGCAATCCAGATAAGACGATGTCGGACCTGCGCAAAGCGCTGCCGAAGACGTGGCAATCGCCGACCATGTCGCCGCATTGCGACGACGAAACCAAATACGGCATCGTCGATCAGGTGGTGAAGCATTTCGAGAACGCGCAAAAGAAGGGCGAGAAGGTTGCGGGTCAGGCGATCCGCGATCTCGTGACCGTCAACGGCGTGCGCGTGACCGTCGAGGACGGCACATGGGGCCTTGTGCGCGCGTCATCGAACAAGCCTGAGCTTGTGGTGGTCGTCGAAAGCCCGCAGAGCGAAGTGCGGATGCGCGACATGTTCGCGGCCATCGACGGCGTGCTGCGGACGCACCCGGAGGTCGGCGAGTATAATCAGAAGATCTGATTACTTGCCGTTCTCAGCCATCTTGATGCGATACGGATGGGCCGGATAGACGCCGAGGATTTTCATTTCCTTGGAGAAGAACGCGAGTTCTTCCAGCGCGAACATCAGCGAGCGTTCGTCCGGGTGGCCTTCGACGTCGGCATAAAACTGCGTGGCGAAGAAATTGCCGCCGACCATGTAGCTTTCAAGCTTGGTCATGTTCACGCCGTTGGTCGCAAAGCCGCCGAGCGCCTTGTAGAGCGCTGCGGGAAGATTGCGCACCTGAAACACGAAGGTCGTGACGATGGTGCCTGAGCCGGACTTGGCCCAGTTGGCTTCCTTGGCGAGCACGATGAAGCGCGTGGTGTTGTGCGCCTCATCCTCGATGTCCTGCTCCAGGATATCGAGATTGTAGATCTGCGCTGCGAGGCGTGAGGCAATCGCCGCGCGCGATTTGTCGCCGCGTTCGGAGACTTCGCGTGCCGAGCCTGCGGTATCGGCCGCGACGATCGGCTTGATCTTCAGCTTGCGGATGATGTTGCGGCATTGGCCGAGCGCCATGACGTGGCTTTCGACGGACTTGATGTCCGCGATTTTCGTGCCGCGCAGGCCGAGCAATTGATGCCGGATCGGCAGGAAAAATTCCGCGACGATGTGCAAGCCGGATTCCGGCATCAGATGATGGATGTCGGCGACGCGGCCGGCGACTGAATTCTCGATCGGGATCATGCCGAGTGCGGCTTCGCCCGAACTGACGGCGGCAAACGCATCCTCGAAGGTCGGGCACGGCATCGGCTCGTGATCGGGATAGGCTTCGTTCGCGGCGAGATGTGAATTTGCGCCCGGCTCCCCCTGAAATGCGATCTTCTTTGCTGCCATCGGATTTGCTTTCGGTCAGCGCGCCAGAATCTTGCGCGCGGCTTCTAGGTCTTCGGGCGTGTCGACGCCGAGGGGAACGGAATCAACGATTGCGATGTCGATGCGCATGCCGGCTTCCAGCGCGCGGAGCTGTTCGAGTTTTTCGCGCCTTTCGAGCGGGGAGGGCGGCAGGCCGACGAACTTTTCCAGCGCGGCCCGGCGATACGCATAAAGCCCGATGTGGTGATAGAGCGGCCCATCGCCCCACGGCGCGGTCGCGCGGGTGAAATAGAGCGCGCGCAGACGCCCCGGCGCGATTGGGGAGCCGACCGCCTTCACCACGCTGGTGGCCGTGCGCTCTTCATCCTTTTTGATTTCGGCGGCGATGGTCGCAATCGAGACGCTGCGGTCGTCGAGAAGCTTTGCCGCGGCTGCGACGTCCTGCGGCGCGATGGTAGGAAGGTCACCCTGCACATTGACGATGATGCTGACCCGGCCTTCCGGGTCGATCTTCGTCAGCGCCTCGAAAATGCGGTCGGAGCCGGAAGGATGGTCGGCCCGTGTCATGACGGCGCGCCCCCCGGCCTTTTCGACGGCCGAGGCAATGTCCTCCGAATCGGTCGCGACCACGGCGGGTCCGAGATTGGCTTCCTGCGCGCGGCGCAGCACATGCACGATCATCGGTTCGCCGCCGATGTCGGCCAGGGGTTTGCCCGGCAGGCGGGAGGCGGCCATCCGTGCGGGAATCAGGATGAGGGTGTCTTGCCCGGCCATAATCGGGGCGTCTCCAGCATGCGTCCAGGCAGGCCCCGGCCTCAACGAATGTCGCAGGGGGCGGCTCGCTTATACGGGTTGCCACAGGCGAGGCAAACCGGCTATCTCTGCCTCGCTCGCGGGGGTTCTCTCCGCGAATGACCCCGCAACATCACCATTTCCGGCGCGGGAGCCGAGTGTCGATGGACTCTTTTGAGCTCAACAAAATCATGGGTGCCGTACTGGGCACCTGCCTATTCGTCCTGTCGGTGAATATCGCGGCGGGCGCCTTGTTCAGCGCGCACAAGCCGGAAAAGCCCGGCTATGACATCGCGGTTCAAGAAGCCCCGGCCGCTGGCGGCAAGGGCGAACCCGAAGTGCCGATCGAGACGCTGCTCGCAGCCTCCGATGCGGCCAAGGGCCAGAACGCAGCCAAGCCGTGCCTGACCTGCCATACCTTCGAAAAGGGTGGCCCGAACCGCGTTGGCCCGAACCTCTACGGAGTTGTCGGCCGCGCCAAGGCGAGCGAAGCAGGTTTCAACTATTCCGCGGCGATAAAAGCCAAGGGCGGCAGTTGGGGCTGGGACGATCTCAACCATTTCCTCGCCAGCCCGAAGGGCATGATTCCCGGCACCGCGATGACTTTCGCCGGCGTCTCGCGCGCCACCCAGCGCGCCGACATCATCAATTATTTGCACACGCTGGCAGACAGCCCGCAGCCGCTGCCGAAAGCTGCGGACGCCGCGCCGCCAGCGCCGAAGCAATAACGGCGAAAAATTTAATCAGAAACGGCCGGCTTGCCCGGCCGTTTTTCGTTTTGGCGGTGTTGTACCGTAAGCGTGATCGGGGCGCGGCAATCCGGCGCTGACGCCTCATCCAAAAAGCGACATAATCGGCCGCAAATCGTGGCATTGCGGGGGTCGAAATGGAGCGCATGTCTTGAGCCTGACCCGCCGATCCCTGCTTCGAGGCACCGCGCTCGCGCTTTCCGCGCCCGCGTTCGCCAGCCTCTCGCCCCTGTCGCGCGCTGCCTTTGCGCAGGGGGCCAATCCAAACTGGCGGCACGGCCTGTCATTGTTCGGCGATCTGAAATATCCGGCTAATTTCCCGCATTACGACTACGTCAATCCGAAAGCGCCGAAAGGCGGCACGGCGCGCATGGTTGCGTTCGGCACCTTCGACAATTTCAATATCGTCGTGTCCGGCGTGAAGGGCTCGATCGGGATGGGCGTCGACCAACTGTACGACACATTGATGGCGCCCGCGCTCGACGAGGTTTCGACCGAATACGGATTGCTCGCAGAGGCGGTCAGCTTCCCGGAAGATTTTTCCTCAGTGATTTACCGGCTGCGCGCGGAAGCAAAATGGCACGACGGCAAGCCAGTGACGCCAGCGGACGTGATTTTCTCGCTAGAGGCGTTCAAGAAAAATCATCCGCAGCTTTCGGCCTATTACCGTCACGTCACCGAAGCAAAGCAGACCGGCGAGCGCGAGATCACGTTCACCTTCGACCAGCCGGGCAATCGCGAATTGCCGCAGATCGTCGGCCAGCTCAATGTGATGCCAAAACATTGGTGGGAAGGCACCGACGAACAAGGACGCAAGCGCGACATTTCGCAGACAACTTTGGAAAAGCCGCTCGGCTGCGGTGCTTATCGCATCAAGGATTTCACCGCCGGGCGCACGATCTCCTACGAGCGCGTTGCCAATTATTGGGGCCAGAAGGTCAACGTGAATGTCGGCCGCGATAATTTCGCGGAGCTTCGCTACGAATATTTCCGCGATTCCACCGTCGCACTCGAAGCGTTCAAGGCCGACCAGATCGACTGGCGCAACGAGAACAGCGCTAAAAATTGGGCGACGGCTTACGATTTCCCGGCTGTCCCTGCCAAGCGCGTGTTGCTCGAGGAATTTGAAATTCGCAATTCGGGCGGGATGCAAGCCTTTGTCATGAATACGCGGCGCGAGAAATTCGCCGACGCGCGCGTGCGCCGTGCGTTCAATTTCGCGTTCGACTTCGAGGAGATGAACAAGCAGATCTTCTTCGGGCAATACAAGCGCATCAGCAGCTTCTTCCAGGGCACCGAGCTTGCGTCATCCGGCCTTCCGCAAGGCGATGAGCTTGCGATCCTCGAAAAGGTGCGCGGCAAAGTGCCGGCCGAGTTGTTCACGACGGCTTACACCAATCCCGTTGGCGGCAACCCCGAAGCCGTGCGCAATAATCTGCGCGAGGCGCTGCGTCTGTTGAAGGACGCTGGCTACGAGGTCAAGGACAAGAAGCTCGTCAAAGCTTCAAGTGGCGAGCCGTTCAAATGCGAGTTTCTTGCGAGCGATCCGAACACCGAACGCTTCTTCCTGTTCTACAAACCATCGCTCGAACGCCTCGGGGTCGAGGTGAACGTCCGCACGGTCGATGACGCGCAATTCGAGAACCGGTTGAGGCAATGGGATTTCGACGTGATTACCGGAAGCTGGGGACAGTCACTGTCGCCGGGTAACGAACAGCGCGGGTTCTGGAGCACGCAGGCGGCCGACCAGCCGGGCTCGCGCAATCTCCCCGGCATCAAGAATGAAGCGGTCGATGCGCTGATTGATCGCGTGATCTTCGCCAAGAATCGCGAGGAGCTTGTCGCTGCGACCAAGGCGCTCGATCGCGTTCTCTTGTGGAACTACTACGTCGTGCCGCAATGGACTTACGGCAAGGTGCGCACGGCGCGCTGGGACCGTTTTAGTCATCCCGATCCGCTGCCTAAATACGGCCTGTCCGCATTTCCGACCGTGTGGTGGTTCGATGCCGACAAGGCAGCGAAAGCGGGATCGCGGTGAAATCGACGCGGCGGCAGATTCTCAAAATCGCGGCGGGCAGCGCCGCGAGCATTGGGCTATCGCATCTATTTCCATCGTCAGCGTTCGCGGAAGACCGCGAGACGCATGGCATCTCGGCCTTCGGCGATCTGAAATATCCGGCGGACTTTCCGCATTTCGAATATGTCGATCCGAAAGCGCCGAAAGGTGGTGCGTTTTCGCAGATCGGGCCGAACCGCGTTTACAACCAGTCGTTTCTGACCTTCAATTCGTTGAATAGCTTCATCCTGCGGGGTGACGCTGCGCAGGGCATGGAACTGACGTTTGCTGCGCTGATGACCCGCGCCGCCGACGAACCTGACTCGATGTACGGCCTTGCTGCTCGCAGCGTCCGCATTTCCGACGACGGGCTGACTTACACTTTCGCGATGCGGCCGGGGATCACATTCCACGATGGCTCGCCACTGACGGCGCAGGACGTTGTCTTTTCGCTCGCGACGCTGAAGGAAAAAGGACATCCGATCATCACGCAGCTCCTGCGCGATTTCGCGGGCGCGGAAGCGCCAAACGACGCGGCGGCGGTAGTGCGCTTCAAGGAGAAGCGCGGGCGCGACGTGCCCCTGTTTGTTGCCGGGTTGCCGATCTTCTCGAAGGCTTACTATTCCAAGCGTCCGTTCGA
Source organism: Pseudorhodoplanes sinuspersici (assembly GCA_945862935.1). GTDB lineage: Bacteria > Pseudomonadota > Alphaproteobacteria > Rhizobiales > Xanthobacteraceae > Pseudorhodoplanes > Pseudorhodoplanes sinuspersici_A. The sequence goes on from CAMBBO010000052.1 coordinate 8,836, forward strand.
TGAATCCACGCTCGATATTCCGCTCGGCTCCGGCCCGTACAAGGTCGGAAAATTTGAAGCCGGCCGTTACATCGAGTTCGAGCGTGTGAAGGATTGGTGGGGCGCAAAACTCCCCGTCGGACAGGGCCAGTACAATTTCGACACGGTCCGGTTCGAATATTTCCGCGACCGCGATGTTGGCTTTGAGGCGTTCACCGCGAAGGTCTATACGTTCCGCGAGGAATTCACCTCACGCACATCGGCGACGCGCTACGATTTCCCGGCCTTCAAGGACGGGCGCGTGAAGCGCGAGGAATTGCCGGACGATACGCCGTCCGGCGCGCAGGGCTGGTTCATCAATACGCGGCGCGAAAAATTCAAGGATGCGCGGCTGCGCGAGGCGCTGATTCAGGCGTTCGATTTCGAGTGGACCAACAAGACGATCATGTACGGCGCTTATGGCCGCACGCATTCGGTATTTCAGAATTCCGACATGATGGCGATTGGCAAGCCTTCGCCCGAAGAAGTGGCGCTGCTTGAACCGTTCCGCGGCAAGGTGCCGGACGAAGTGTTCGGCGATCCGTTTTTGCCGCCGGTGACGGATGGATCGGGTCAGGATCGCGCGACTTTACGCAAAGGCTCGCAGCTTCTCCAGGAGGCTGGCTGGACCATCAAGGATGGCAAGCGCGCGGGACCGAACGGAGAGCGCATTGCGATTGAGTTTCTGATCGAGGAACCGTCATTCCAGCCTCACCACATGCCGTTCATCAAGAATCTCGGCACGCTCGGCATCGATGCGACATTGCGCGTGGTCGATCCGGTGCAATTCCGCGCGCGCGTCGACGATTTCGATTTCGATATTTGCGTCCAGCGATTCAGTTTTTCGACCACGCCGGGCGATTCGCTGCGCACCTATTTTTCGTCGCAGGCGGCGGCGACCAAGGGATCGCAAAACCTTTCCGGCATGGCCGATCCCGCAATCGACTCCTTGATCGACACGATCATTGCCGCGAAATCACGCCCCGAAATGGTTGTCGCGTGTAAGGCGCTCGATCGCGTGATCCGGGCGGGGCGCTACTGGATTCCGCACTGGTTCAAGGCGTCGCATCGGATTGCTTATTGGGACATGTTCGCTCGTCCCGCCAAGCCGAAGCCGCGCTATGCGCGCGGTATCCCAGAAACATGGTGGTACGATCCGCAGAATGCGGCGAAGCTCGATCAAAGGGGATAAGCTTCGTTTTTCTCGCTCGCCTTGCCTCGCGTGGTGAAATGACGAAAAGGAAAGCATGAGCGCCTACATTATCCGACGCGTCCTGTTCATGATCCCGACCTTGCTAGGAATCATGCTGGTATCGTTTGTTGTCGTGCAATTTGCGCCCGGCGGTCCCGTGGAGCGCGTGATCGCGCAGCTTTCCGGCTCCGATACCGGCGCGACCTCGCGCATTTCCGGCTCACCTGGCGGCGATTTCGGATCGCGCGGCGCGCAGGGCGGCTCCTCAATCGACGCTTCGAATTCCAAATATCGCGGCGCGCAGGGGCTCGACCCGGAATTCATCAAGAAACTCGAAGTGCAGTTTGGTTTCGACAAGCCGGCGCACGAGCGGTTTCTCCTGATGCTGTGGAATTACGCGCGCTTTGATTTTGGCAAGAGCTATTTCCGCGACGTGAGCGTGCTGCAGCTCATGAAGGAGAAGTTGCCGGTGTCGATGTCGCTCGGCATTTGGATGACCCTGTTGACGTATCTGATTTCGATTCCACTCGGCATTCGTAAGGCGGTGGCGGATGGCTCGCGTTTCGATACGTGGACATCGGGCGTCATCATCATCGGCTACGCCATTCCGGGATTCCTGTTCGCGATCCTGCTCATCGTCCTGTTCGCCGGCGGCTCGTTCTTCGATCTGTTCCCGCTGCGTGGGTTAACCTCGGATAATTTCTCGACGCTGCCGTGGTACGGAAAAATCCTCGACTATTTCTGGCACCTGACGCTGCCGATCATCTCAATGGCGCTTGGCGCGTTTGCGACCATGACGCTGCTGACGAAAAATTCCTTCCTCGATGAAATCCGCAAGCAATACGTGCTGACCGCGCGCGCCAAAGGCTGCACCAGCAATCAGGTGCTCTACGGTCACATCTTCCGCAACGCGATGCTGATCGTGATCGCGGGCTTTCCCGGCGCATTCGTTCACGCGTTCTTTTCCGGCTCGTTGCTGATCGAGACGATCTTCTCGCTCGATGGTCTAGGTCTGCTCGGCTTTGAAAGCGTGCTGAATCGCGATTATCCGGTGGTGTTTGCGACGCTCTATATTTTCGCGCTCATCGGGCTTGTCGTAAATCTCATCTCCGACCTGACCTACACCTGGATCGATCCGCGCATCGATTTCGAGACGCGGGAGGTCTAGCGGTGGACGATCGCGTCGCGCGGGAAGTACCTGAGTTAACGTCGCAAACGCCAACCGGCATGGCGGTGCCGCCGGAGCGGCGCAAGATGAAGCTCTCGCCGATCAATCGGCGGCGCTGGCAGAACTTCAAGGCGAACAAGCGCGGCTACTGGTCGCTCTGGCTGTTCACGGCGTTGTTCGTCCTGTCCCTGTTCGCCGAGTTCATCGCCAACGACCGGCCGTTCATGATCAAGTATGACGGCGGATTTTATTTTCCGGCGATCGTGACTTACGCCGAAACAAAATTCGGCGGGGAGTTCGAGACCGCGGCGGATTATCGCGATCCTTATTTGCAGAAAAAGATCGCGGAGAAGGGTGGCTCGATTTACTGGCCGCCGATCAAGTATTCCTACGACACGCACAATCTCGATCTCCCGACGCCCGCACCGTCAAAGCCGACATGGCTGCTGACGGAAGAGCAATGTAAGTCTGTGGTCGAGCGCAAGAAGCTCTCCGGCTGCCGCGATCTTGAATATAACTGGCTTGGCACCGACGATCAGGGCCGCGACGTGGCGGCGCGGCTGATTTACGGTTTCCGCATTTCGGTTCTGTTCGGACTGATACTGACGATCATCTCTTCCACGATCGGCGTGGCGGCTGGCGCGGTGCAGGGTTATTTCGGCGGCTTGACGGATTTGCTGTTCCAGCGATTCATCGAAATCTGGACGTCGATTCCATCGCTCTATCTGTTGCTGATTATTTCGTCCGTGCTCGTGCCCGGCTTCTTCGTGCTGCTTGGGATATTGCTGTTGTTCTCGTGGGTGTCGCTGGTCGGCCTCGTACGCGCGGAATTCCTGCGCGGACGAAATTTCGAATATATCCAGGCGGCGCGCGCGCTCGGCGTCGCGAATTCCACTATCATGTTCCGGCATCTTCTGCCGAACGCGATGGTCGCGACTCTGACATTTCTGCCGTTCATCCTGTCGTCGTCGGTAATGACGCTGACGGCGCTCGACTTCCTTGGCTTCGGCCTGCCGCCCGGCTCGCCATCGCTGGGTGAATTGCTGTCGCAGGGCAAAGCGAACATTCAGGCGCCGTGGCTCGGGCTCGCGGGCTTCTTCTCTATCGCGTTTATGCTTTCGCTTTTGATCTTCATCGGCGAAGCCGTGCGCGACGCTTTCGACGCGAGAAAGACATTCTCATGAGCGGCGCGCTTCTCGAGGTGAAGAATCTTTCGGTTGCGTTCCGCCAGAGCGGGAAAGAAATGCTCGCGGTCGACGGCGTGTCATTCGAGATCAAAAAGGGTGAGACGGTTGCGCTCGTCGGCGAATCCGGATCGGGAAAATCGGTCACGGCCTTGTCGGTGATGAAGCTCTTGCCTTATCCGACGGCCTCGCATCCGTCCGGCTCTGTCCATTTCAAGGGACAGGAATTGCTGCAATTACCAGAAAATAAAATTCGAGCGGTGCGCGGCAACGACATCACGATCATTTTCCAGGAGCCGATGACGTCGCTCAATCCGCTGCATACGATCGAGAAGCAGATCGGCGAGATATTGCTGCTGCATGGCGGAATGACTGGCGAGCCGGCAAAGAAGCGCATTCTCGAATTGCTGTCGCAGGTCGGCATTCCCAATCCGGAAGAACGGCTCGGAAGCTATCCGCATCAATTGTCCGGCGGGCAGCGCCAGCGCGTGATGATTGCGATGGCGCTTGCCAACGAGCCGGATTTGCTGATCGCGGACGAACCGACGACCGCGCTCGATGTCACGGTGCAGGCGCAAATCCTGAAGCTGCTGAAGGAATTGCAGACGCGGCTCGATATGGCGATGCTGTTCATCACGCATGATCTTGGCATCGTGCGAAAGATCGCGGACAGGGTCTGCGTTATGCAACGCGGCAAGATCGTGGAGCAGGGCGACGTCGAGCGCGTGTTCACCAAGCCTGAGCATCCTTACACAAAGGCGCTCCTTGCCGCCGAACCGAAGCCCGATCCCGCACCCTTGCAGCCGCAAGCGCCAGTCGTGATTGAGACGGACGATTTGAAGGTCTGGTTTCCGATCAAGCGCGGCGTGATGCGAAAGACGGTCGGCCACATCAAGGCGGTGGACGGTGTCAGCATCTCGGTGCGGCAGGGCGAAACGCTCGGCATTGTAGGCGAATCCGGATCGGGTAAGACGACGCTCGGTCTCGCAATCTTGCGCCTCATCTCATCGAACGGCCCGATCGTATTCATGGGCAAGACGGTGCAGGGCCTGAAATTCAAGGAGATGCGCCCGTTCCGCCGCGACATGCAGATCGTGTTTCAGGATCCTTACGGCGCGCTGTCGCCGCGCATGTCGATCTCCGATGTGATCGAGGAAGGGTTGTGGGTGCATCACCCGAATCTGTCGGAGGAGGAGCGCGAGCAGCGCGTGATCCGCGCACTGAATGAAGTCGGCCTCGATCCAGAAACGCGTTTTCGCTATCCGCACGAATTTTCCGGCGGGCAGCGCCAGCGCATCGCGGTCGCGCGCGCTGTGGTGCTTGAGCCAAAATTTGTCGTGCTCGACGAGCCGACATCGGCGCTCGACATGCTCATTCAGGCGCAGATCGTCGATCTTTTGCGCGACCTGCAGAAGCGAAAGAACCTCACATACCTGTTCATCTCGCACGACCTTCGCGTGGTCGCAGCGCTCGCAAGCCGGTTGCTGGTGATGCGTAACGGCAAGGTGGTCGAAGAGGGGCCTGCGGGCGACCTGTTCAAGAATCCGAAATCCGATTATACGCGCGCGCTGTTTGCGGCCGCGTTCAATCTCGATACCGCGCCCGGCGGCGTGGTGAACCAGTAATCTCGCGCGATGGCGAAGGGCGCTCTCGGGCTTCTGATTACCGGCGGCACCGACAATTGGTCGCCGGAACGCTGGCGCGAACGCTTTCTCGCATTGTGCCCGGCCCGCAAGATCGTGATGCTGCCGGACGCGTCGGTTGCCGCCGCGGACATTCACTATGTCGCGGTGTGGAAGCCGAAATCCGGCGCGGTCGCAGCCCTTCCTAATCTGAAAGTGATTTTCAATCTCGGTGCGGGCGTCGATGCCGTGCTCGCCGATTCGTCTTTGCCAAACGTGCCGCTGGTTCGCGTTTCGAGCGCCAATCTCACGTCGCGCATGACCGAGTATGTCGTGATGCATGTGCTGATGCTTCACCGGCAGCAGCGTTACTACGACGCAGCCCAGCGCGAGAGAATCTGGAATCCGAAAATCCAATGGACCGCATCGGGGTTGCGTGTCGGGATTCTCGGGCTTGGGCAGATAGCGCTGGATTCGGTCGAGGTCCTGAAGCGTCTCGGATTTCAGGTTGCAGGCTGGAGCCGCATGCGCAGGAGCATCGCGGGTGTCGAGTGCTTTTTTGGCGACGAGGGCTTTGCTCCGTTTCTCGCGCGCACGGATGTTCTCGTTTGCCTGTTGCCGCTGACGCCGCAGACGCGCGGCATTCTCAACCGCAAAACATTCTCGCTGCTTGCGCGTGACGGCGTATTCGGCGCACCTGCCATCATCAATGCCGGGCGCGGCGGCTTGCAGGTCGAACCGGATATTCTCGCCGCTCTCGATGACGGCACGCTTTCGGCCGCGGTGCTTGATGTGTTCGCGCTGGAACCCTTGCCGCTGGACAGCCCGTTCTGGAGCCATCCGAAAGTCACGATCTCGCCGCATAACGCCGCCGATACCGATGCGGACGCCATCTCGCGCGACGTGGTCGCACAGATTGAGGATTTCGAGCGCGGCTTGCCGCTTTCCAATGTGGTTGACCGCGAACGCGGTTATTGAGGATTTCGCAAATGCTTCGTCTGGCGTTGGCTTTGGTTGTTGCCGTGATCGTGCCTGCTGCAGCATCGGCACAGCAGCTTTTGTTTCAGTTTC
>CAMBBO010000053.1 GCA_945862935.1 Pseudorhodoplanes sinuspersici
CTGCTAAATCCCAGAGGGAGAGTTTTGGCAGAGCATGGCTCGAATTGCCGCGACCTTCGGCACCTTGTTCCGATTGCAGCGGAGCAATGCGTGCAAGTACCAGTCATCGCCCGTTGGGTAGGTGCGACCTTCGAGGTCTGAAATAAAGCGCGGGCTCGATCGGTACCGAGAAAGTCGATGGTGCAATTCGGTAGCGAACGACAAGTCACTTGCCCGCCCTAGCCCGAGTGCCTTCACACACGCCGCGCGATTCACTTGTCGCCACTGTGAACGCCACTGCGCCGGCAGACCCAGGACCGCCTCCAAAGACCGCCCGCCCTCGATCGCAATCTCGATTGAACGAGCCAAATGCGCTGTGTCTGCGGCGTTCAAACTCCCGCCTCTCGAACCCGCGAGAGTGATCCGCCGGATGAGATCGACCCAGTCCGCGGATGCGACGGTCATTTGCGCCCTCGCTTTTTCTCACCGCCCTTCACGCGCGCACACGTGCGCGGGGGAAAGAAATCGATAGATTTTAGCACGTCATCGATTACTCGTTCGTGCGGGTCGTCCATCGGCTTGACGCGGCGAGTTTTCTTTGGAGGCCGGGACACTCGCACTTTCATTCCGGTTGCGCGGCGCACTCGGATCGCTCGCGCTTCAGAGGTCTTCTCTGACGCAAGCCAAGCTACCAACTCGGCCGAGGTCATTTTGCGAATGCGCTGTGCCTCGGCTTCGTGCAGGCGATTGAGTTCCCGCCGGACGTCCGGTTCGAGCCCATACGCTTCCGGGGGCACGAATTTCCAGGGTATGAACATCCAGCCGCATCGCCGGTTCGAGCACTCGATCGCCACCGGCCCGACCTTCCTGCACCGCGGGCAGCGCACAGTGAGCTTTGATTTATCGGTCATCGCGGCCTCGAATGCTTGGCTTTGTGCTCCGTATTGTGCCCCGGCCCGCGCCCGCAGCGCGGCCGGCGTTGGGAACGTCCCACGGCGGCGCTGTTTCCTGTTCGTCGGCCAACCGGTCGGAAACCGGTTGGGCGTGACACGGCGTGACATGGCGTGACATTCCGGTTTGACGACCAGCGAAGTCTTCCAGCGCACGTTCGGCTTCTGCACGGAGATCGGCCTTGCTCGGACGTTTTCCGCGCACCGGCGAGCCTGGGAGCGGCGGCAAGCCGCCTCCGCGCACGTCCTCGACGACCCGCCCCTGCCGTCGAAATGACGGCCTATCCCAGTTCGTCCTGCTCATGCATTCCCCCAGCGAGCGGCGCTGTGCGCCGCGCTCGTTGGCAGGAGTCCGCTTATGTACAGAATACTTGACGACACCCGCCCGAAGCGTGGCGCGACAGAATTTGTCACATCGAGTTTCCTTGCATTCATGGGGGTCCGAAGCGTGGCGCGACAGAATTTCGTCACGGTGACAATCGCGTCACGGTGACAATTTTCGTCGCCTCAAGTGGCGCGTATCCGATTGATGGGCGTTCGATGCGCGCCTGCATTCGGCAGCTGCTCGAACTCGACAAGGCCGACCTCTCGCAGCTCGCGAGTCGCACGGTGCACAGCCTGTCGGAGCGCGACCTGATCGGCACTCTTGCGGCGGAAGCCCGCTAACCCCACTGCTTCACGCGCAAGGTCGGGGACTGTAACCCACCCTCGCCCCTGGATCGCTGCGAGCAGGGCCGCGGCGCGGGCCGTGACTGGAATTGTGCGCTGCTTACCGGCGCGTTGTTCTGCCTTCTTCATGCGGTCCCGCTCCTTTTTTTTCTCGTGGTAATAGGCGTCGACCTCATGCTTCGGTCGATCGAAACACTGAATGGTCCGAATGCTGAATTTGATTTTTTCGTCGAATGTGAGCTCGAGCTTGTCGCCCAGCGCGCCGGCCGGCCACTGCCCGAAGTTTTCGAGTTCGGCCTCGATAAACTGTGCCGCTTCAACATCGGACAGACCGCGTCCTCGAAGGAGACGACGTAGCTCGTTGAGACGGATGTAGGCGATTTGGCCGCCGCTCCTGCGACCGCCTGCGCGCGCGTATCGCCGTGCGATCTCGCGGTGTCGGGCTTCGACGGTGCGGGTGTCTGGCCGGCGCGCTTGCGTGGCGTCAGACAGCGACCTATCTTCGCTGTCGACCTGGCCTCCAAGCTGGTCCGTTTCCTCAGCCCGGCGCGCCGCCAGCGTTGCCGGGCTTTCTCTTTCCGCCACCACATGACCCTCGCGACGAACTGCACGCACGCTCCGGCGAGAGTGCGCCGGCTCACGTCCATTCGTGGAAGTCGGTTAGGCTGCGGCAGGACCGGCAGCATCGCGCTCTGCGATTTTCTCCGCGAGCCACGCGTCCACTTCGCTCTCAAGCCAGACGTTGGTCCTCTGCCCGATCCGCACTGGCCGCGGGAACTTTCCGCCCCGGATCAGCCGGTTGCGCTGCGCCTTGCTGAACTTAATACCTTTGGACTTGAGGTCGTCTTCGTCGATTAGGGATTGCGTCATTGTCACCTCGGAATCGTTAAGCGCCTCAACGCGCGCTTACGATCCATTGATGCAGTGGCTCGAAGAACCAGATCAATGAAGGAATATCGACAGGGGATATTCCTTCACCCGTGGCCTGCGGGTGTCCTGGTTAAATCCCAAAGCAGCCAGGCGTCTTTGTCATCCGGTGAGTTCCGCACATACGCACGCACACGCTCCGATGCGGCTACTGGGCTTGCTCCTAAACGGCGCTTGGCTTCCTTGCCGCCAGCGCCCCAGAGCTCACGCACCGCGTCACCCACGGCTGCCGTGGGTGAACTGCTAAAGCCGGCGCGCACCTTCTGACAGGCAATGCGGATAACCTCTCGATCAGCATCAGCGAATTTGCGATGGCCTCGCGGCTTGCCGACACCTCGCTTGCGCCGGCCACGTGCCTCGTCGACCAACTGTTGAAATACGTTGTCAGTGCCCGCCGCAGCGCGCACCGCTCGTAAAAGTTCAATCAGACCCAAGCGACGATCGTCATGCATCGTCATGCGCTCGCAGCCAGTTTGACAACGTTGGAAGGCGGCTGGGTCGGACGGACCTGAATTTTTGCTGCCCACACTTCAAGCGCTTGGCGCTTTTCGGCGAACAGATCGTAGCGATCATAGATTCCGCGGACGCCAGACTTGACGTGCGCGAGGATCGCCTCTGACACATCCGAGCTGACCCTAAGCTGCGACATGCCGGAGCGGACCGTGCGGCGAAGATCGTGATTGACCCACGGTCTCAGCGATACACGGGCCGGATCCTCACCGCGCTTACGGGTCAAAGCTCGCAGAGTACGAAGCATTCGACGATCAAGTCGACGCTTGATCTTGGTCGTCAGCCAGGTCGGTGTTGCGCCACTTGTCGTCGAAAATAAAAACTCGCCTTTTGAAAAGCGAGGAAGGCTGCGCAGCAGCAACTCGATATCGGGCGTAATCGGAACAGCGTGTGCCCGCGCCTTGCCATTTTGGCCCTTCATCCGTTCCGCAGGAATCGTCCAAACACCACCGACAAAATCGAATTCCGGCCAGCTCGCGTCGGCGGCTTCGTTCAAACGGAGCCCCGTCAGTAGTAAGAGGCGGTACAGTGGGCCTGCAGGATATTCGAGACGCGCGGCAGCTCGCCAAAAAGCGAAAACCTCGTCATCCGACAAAATGCGGTCACGCGAGTTTTTCTCCCCGATGATGCGAACCGAGCGAAGATGATCGCATGGCGAAATTTCGACGCCGAATGTCCCGCGCTCAATCATCCAGCTGAAAAAAGTCTTGAGGTAGCCAAGGACATTGCGCGCCTGATCGGGCGCCGGTTTAAGCGCCGCGTTTCCGACTTTCACGCCGTGCACCGCAAGCATCGCGCGTGTGCCGCGATCGCGAATTCCTTCGACGACACTCAGCACATCTCGGCGCGACAGCATCGCTACGGGGCGCGCGCGCCATACCGGAATTAACACCTTGCGAAATACCCGGACGACCTCGTCGGCCTTACGTTGCCGCGGCCGGGTGGGATCGCGGCCAATTACGGCTTGAGCAATGTATTCTTCCGCTGCAGCTGCGAACGTATTCGTCCGCTCCCGCTGGCGCTCGCTCTGGATGCGCTGCTCTTCCTCGGACGGGTCAACACCCTGCCCAATCAACTTAAGCCAGTGACGGGCCTTATCCCGGGCGTCCGCAAGGCCCATAGAGCCAACATCCCCGATTCGCCTGCGCGTCGGCTGCGGCTTGCCAGGGAACCTCTGCACGAGAACAAAGCTGCGCTGGCCGGTGTCGGTCACACGAACGCCGAACCCCCGCACGTGGACGTCCATAACCTCGTAGCGCGAGCCGGCCTTGGCCGGTTTTAGCGAGCGCAGGAAGCGATCAGTCAGATTGCGTTTCGCCATGATGATGACCCCGCGGGACACGATGGGGCAACAAAAGCTATGCGCTTTAGTGACCCGAACTGACCCCAGAGGATAGTCTTTGAACGGCGTACCGCAAGAAATATCAGCTGCTTACGCGCTGCCGCGATCCTATTTGCACCCTAAGCGTCCACCAAAAGATTTGGTTGTTAACCGGTTGGTCGCAGGTTCGAATCCTGCCCGCGGAGCCAAACCTCAAAGCGCGCACAACCCCTGCCCGGCCTGACGTCTCTGATTGGGCATTGTCGCCGTTTCAGCCGAACGGCAATCAACCTGCATCGCCGCCGCATGCCGGTCCTCGACCAATCGGCAACTTAATCGTGCACATGCCTGATAGCGCATCATGATACGGTCGCCGTTTCGCGCCACGGGAACTGTTGATGAAAATCCGCGTCGGATACGAACTTCTTTATGATTTCCCGCAGCCCACGCCTGTCCTTCTTGTCGTCGGCATGCATTTCAGCAGAGCATCCGACGTCATCATCCCCGACAGCCTGATCACCGACCCGCCGGTTCATATCACTCCGTATCGCGACAGCTTTGGAAATTGGTGCAGCCGCATCACGGCACCGGCCGGCCGGATGCGATTGACGGCGGACGGTCTCGTTCGCGATACCGGATTGCCGGACGTGATCGCGGCTTCGGCGCCCCAACATCCCATCGAAGACCTGCCCGCCGAAACGCTGAACTTTCTTCTCGGCAGCCGTTATTGCGAAACAGATGCCCTAACGGATATCGCGTGGAAACTTTTTGAAAAAACCCCGACGGGCTGGGCGCGCGTCCAGGCGATCTGCGACTTCGTGCACAATCACATCAAGTTTGGCTATGAGCATGCGCGTCCGACGATGACGGCGCTACAGGCGTTCAACGAGGGCAAAGGCGTTTGCCGCGATTACGCGCATCTGGCCATTTCGTTTTGCCGCTGCATGAACATTCCTGCCCGCTATTGCACCGGCTATCTCGGAGAGATCGGCATGGAGCCGCCGTACGGGCCGATGGATTTCGCGGGCTGGTTCGAGGCTTATCTCGGCGGCCGCTGGTATACGTTCGATGCGCGCAACAACATCCCGCGAATTGGCCGGGTCTTGATCGCCATGGGCCGCGACGCGGCTGACGTTCCGATCGCGCTCACCTTCGGACCGAATACGCTGGCAGGCTTCAAGGTGTGGACCGACGAGGTGCAGTGACACACCGCGCGGCCTTCATGCTTACGCTTCACACTGTGACCGCGAACATGCCCCCGTCCATCAACAGGTTATGGCCGACGATGAATTCGGCCTGCTTGCTGCAAAGATAAGCGCAGGCGTCACCGAACTCTTCCGCAGTGCCAAAACGGCCCACCGGCACCTCGGCGTGCTTTTTCTTCAGATGATCCTCGACCGAAACGCCGGCCTTCTCGGCTTCGCGCTTCACGCCGCTCATTTGCCTGTCGGTCGCAAACGGCCCCGGCAGAAGGTTGTTGATGATGACGTTGTGCTTGGCGACCTGACGCGACAATCCGGCAACAAACCCGGTCAGGCCCGCGCGCGCGCCATTCGACAATCCAAGATGCGAGAGCGGCGTGCGAACCGAGCGCGAGGTGATGTTCACGATACGCCCGAACTTGCGCGCGATCATCGGATCGATCACCGCTTTGATCAGCATAATCGGCGTGATCATGTTGTTGTTCAGTGCGGAATTCCACTCCTTCTCGCCCCAATCGTGAAAATCGCCGGGCGGCGGACCGCCGGCATTGGTCACGAGAATGTCCGGTTCCGGACAGGCGGCGAGCAGTTTCGCCCGCCCCTCCTCCGATGTGACGTCGGCTGCGACCGCGATAACCTTCGCGCCTGTGGCTTTACGAATGTCGGCCGCGGTCGCTTCCAGTTCGCTCGCGTTCCGCGAATTGATGACGACCTCGCAGCCCTCGCGCGCAAGCGACATCGCGCAACCGCGGCCAAGCCCCTTACTCGACGCGCATACGATGGCGCGCTTTCCCTTGATCCCCAAATCCATGATGACCTTCCGATAAAATCGCCGCGTTAGCGCGGCAGCCAGATCAACGCGCGCGTCTCGCCGAGTTCGCGCGGCAACTTCTCGAATGTCTCGCCGCCGTCGGTCGAGCGGAAGTATTTTCCAAAACACGTCCCGACAAAGATCAGTTTCGGATCGGCGGCATTGGTCGCAATCGTCCAGACCGTGCTCTGTGTTTCGCCGGGAAGTTTGGCGTCTTCCCATGTCTCGCCATAGTCGCGGCTGCGAAGAAGCACGCCTTTCGAACCCGGCACGTCGTCGCCATTGCCGACGAAGACGACGCCAGAGCCATCGGCGCGCTGCCGCACCATGCGCGTATAGGCCCACGGCGTCGGCAACGCACGCTTCGTCCAATGCTCACCGTCATCGTCGCTCGCATGCAGACCTTCGTTCGTCGCGGCAAACAGCATCCGCTTGCCGTTCTTGCGTACGACCGTAACGGCGTGCCCGTCATCCGACACCATGCCTTCGACAACCCGCACCCAATTTTTGCCGCCGTCGCGGCTGCGCCAGATGCCGTCGATCTCGATCGAAGCAAAAACAACGTCAGGTTCTTCCGGGTCGAACGAGATCTGCGTCACGCGCGGCTTGCCGACGGCGCGGCACACCGGCGCAAAATCGCCATTGGCGCGTGTCCACGTCCGGCCGCGATCCTCCGAGCGGTAAATCGCAGACGGCGAAATGCCGGCAAGCACGATGTTCGGATCGTTTGGATGATGGGCAATAGACCAGATGTTGAAGCCATCCATCGGGGTCGGGATGTGCGTCCATTGCGATGTGGTGCGGTCGAAGCTGTAAATTCCGCTATCCGACCCGCCAAGAATTTCGTTTGGCACCTTGGGATGCGACGACAGCGCCCACACGCGCGACTCGCTGAACAGCCCGGTCTTGCTCCAATGGCGCGACAGCGTCTTTCCCAGATCGCCGCTGGTCCACGTCGACATGCCGACGGTCCCGACATACAGATCAGCCTCGGTCACGCGCTTCCTCCGACGTTACGTTTCTGCTTTGGCCGTTTGCACGGCATCGCAAGAATAGGACGGAGCCTTCGTTCGCGCCAACGTCTTTCGGGATGGCCGCCATGCGCTACGCCACGCTAAAGCAAGCGCCGCAGGCATAGCCCGCAACCTGAGCGTTAAAATCGAGATTGGATCAGGCGGCGGACTTGGCCGACATATTCGGAATGCGCAACGACGGAGTGGTGCTGTCGAGCCTCAGCACGAGATCGAGCGAGGCGATCTCGACGCGGTTACGCCCGCGTTCCTTGGCCTGATAGAGCGCCTGATCGGCGAGCGCCAGCATCGCGGGCACGTCCAAAGGTCCATCCTGGCTCACGGCTACGCCGATGCTGACGGTTGCAGAAACCAACCGTCCATCGACTTCGGAAGCGACTTCGGCAAACGCGGCGCGGATGCGCTCTGCAGTCGCTAGGCCCTTCTCCTTGCCGGCGTCATAGAGCACGGCGGCAAATTCTTCACCGCCCAGACGCCCGACCAGATCGAACGGGCCGATATTGGAGGTCGCGGTTTCGGCAAAAACCTGCAGCACTCGATCGCCGAGCGCGTGGCCAAAGCGGTCGTTGATCGACTTGAAGTGATCGAGGTCGATGACGAGAATTGATGCTGCGCGCGGATGTGCATCGACGCGGCAGGCGAGTTGCGCGCCGCCTTCAAGGAACGCGCGGCGATTGGCAATGCCGGTGAGCGGATCGACCAGAGCGGCCGTCTTGTGACGCAACTCGGTGCGCTCCTTCGCCATCGCAAGGAGGATGAAGGCGATGGCGATGGTGAACAGCAAAGCTTCGAACGAGAGAACCGTCAGCCACACGCTGTCGAAAACCTGACTGTTCGGCGACCACGGCAGCAACTGGCTGAGCGGCGTGCGCAGCAGAAACAGCGCGCCATGCGCGAACAGCATGAAGATCGCGGGCCAGCGCGACACCAACGGCTCACGGCGGCCCTGCCAGAATTCATAGGCGGTGAGCCATGTGTAGGAGGTGATGATGCCGGATGAAATCAGGACGCGCGCTTCCATCGAATCCGCGACGAAGTCGGTGCGGCACAGGATCAGCCAGACCGCAGCGCCGGCCAGAATTCCGACAGGGCTTGCAGTTCGCCCGTCGAACACGCGCGCGCCGGTCCAGGTAATGGCAAAGGCAGTGAAAAGAATTGCGTTGGCGAGATCGATCGAAATCAGTTCCGGGACCGAACCCCACATGCCGAAGATGACAACGGACGCCGCGCGCAGAAGATGCGCCGATCCCCACCACGCCACGGCCATGATGTTGGCATTCTGCACCCACGCAAACAGGAGCAGCAGGCCGAGCATCGCCTCGACGTAGATCGTGACAAGAAAGAGCGTGTTGACGTCGAGATTCATCAATCGCCACCAGAAATTCCAGCCCGAAACCGGCCTCGTTGCCGCCCGCGCACCACACCATTAGCGGCAGGTGCGCAAAGAAGTGGTGAACGGGTCTGAATCCAATTTATTAATGCGCCGGTATGGTTTCGGTATCGTTGCCGTAAAGACCGCTGCCTTGGTCCGTTGAGTGCCGAAATTGCCCGTTTTCGCCCCGGCGGGCCGCTTGTCCGGCCCTATTGGCTCATCTATAGGGTCAGACTTCCCAAACCCCGGACCAGCCGAATGCACACCCACGACGGCATCGTTGAAGCCATCGGCAATACGCCCCTGATCAAGCTGCGGCGGGCCTCGGCCATGACCGGCTGCACCATTCTGGGAAAGGCCGAATTCATGAACCCCGGCCAATCCGTGAAGGATCGCGCCGGGCGCCAGATGATCCTCGAAGCCGAGAAGCGCGGGGAACTGCAAAAGGGCGGACTGGTCGTGGAAAGCACCGCCGGCAATACCGGCATCGGCCTGACGCTCGTTGCCAATGCGCGAGGCTACCGCACGCTGATCCTCATTCCCGACACGCAAAGTCAGGAAAAGAAGGACATGCTGCGCCTGTGCGGCGCGGAACTTCTCGAAGTCCCGGCGGTCGCGTATTCAAATCCGAACAATTACCAGCATGTCGGCCGGCGGCTCGCCGACCAGTTGAAGAAAACCGAGAAGAACGGCGTCATCTTTGCCGACCAGTGGAACAACCTCGACAATCGCAAAGCACATTACGTTTCCACCGGGCCGGAAATCATCGCGCAGACCGACGGCAAGGTTGACGGTTTCATCTGCTCGATCGGCACCGGCGGCACCATCGCCGGCGTGTCGAGTTACTTGCGCGAGAAGAAGAAAGACATCGTGATCGGCGTCGCCGATCCGCGCGGTGCTGCGATGTATCACCTGTTCAAGGACGGTGAGGTGAAAGCAACCGAAGGCGGATCGATCTCCGAAGGCATCGGGCTTGGCCGTGTCACGCCGATCATCGAAGACATCAAGGTCGACAACGCCTATCTGATCCCCGACGAGGAAGCGATCCCACTCGTTTTCGATCTGCTCGAACATGAGGGGCTATGCCTCGGCGGATCGAGCGCGATCAACGTCGCCGGCGCGATACGGCTCGCCAAGGATATGGGACCGGGCAAAACCATCGTCACTGTTCTTTGCGACAGCGGCAATCGCTACCAGTCCAAGCTGTTCAATCCGCAATTCCTGCGGTCGAAAAACCTGGCCGTGCCGGCGTGGCTCGAACGAAAGCCAAGCGTCACCGCTCCGCTGGAAAAAGCGTAGCTTCAATGCCGACCGACTGCCTGTTCCGCGAAGACTCGTATCTGAAGGAATGCAGCGCGACCGTGGTAGGGATCACGGAGCAAGGCGGCATCGTGCTCGATCGCACGATCTTTTACGCAGCCTCCGGCGGCCAGCCCGCAGATCGCGGGGCGCTGACCTTGCCGTCGGGCGACGCGATCATCGTTGAGAACGCAATATTCACCGATACAGGCAAGACCGAAATCGCACACATTCCCTCGGGCGGTTCCGCGCCGGTCAAGGTTGGCGATGCTGTGCACGCGGTAATCGATTGGGAGCAACGGTTTGCGCGCATGCGCATGCACACCGCGCTGCATCTTTTGTCAGCCGTGTTGCCCTACCCGGTGACCGGCGGATCGGTCGGCGAAAGCGAAAGCCGGCTCGATTTCGACATTCCCGAAGCGGGCATCGACAAGGATGCCATCGACGCCAAACTCGCAAAGATGATCGCGACGGATGCTGCCGTCAGCACCCGCTGGATTTCCGATGAGGAGCTTGCGGCCAATCCAAAACTCGTCAAGACGATGTCGGTGAAGCCGCCGATGGGTACCGGCCGCGTTCGCCTCGTCGAAATCAAGGGCCTCGATTTGCAACCTTGCGGCGGCACTCACGTCCGGCGAACAAGCGAGATCGGACAGGTCCGCGTCACTCAAGTAGAAAAGAAGGGCAAGCAGAACCGCCGCGTACGCCTCGCGCTGGTATGAGCTTGAATATCAATCATGAATGAACGTCCGCCCTCCTCGCCGCTGCTCGTATCGACGCAATGGCTCGCCGACCATCTCGACGCGCCTGACATCATCGTCGTCGACGGTTCGTTCTATCTGCCGACAATGAAGCGCAACGCGCATGCGGAATATCTCGAAGGACATATTCCAGGAGCCGTGTTCTTCGACGTCGACAAGATTTCCGACCATTCGTCGAACCTGCCGCACATGCTTCCCTCGCCCGAGGGCTTTTCGTCCGCGATGCGCGAACTTGGAATCGGCGACGGCATGTCGATCGTTGTCTATGACGGCATGGGGCTTTACGGGGCGGCGCGCGTCTGGTGGACCTTCAAGATTTTCGGCGTCCGCGAAGTGCTGATCCTCGATGGCGGATTGCCGAAATGGAAATCCGAGGGCCGCCCGATCGAATTCGGTGAAATCAAGCGGACGCCGCGTCATTTCACGGCACGGCTCGATCACAGCGCGGTTGCGAATGCCGACGACGTGAAACAGGCGCTGGCGTCGAAATCCGCTCAGGTCGTCGATGTACGCGCCGCCGACCGCTTCGCAGGCTCCGCACCTGAGCCGCGGCCGGGATTGCGTTCCGGCCATATGCCGGGTGCGCTGAACTTGCCGTTTGGCGCGGTCCTCGAAGATGGTCGTCTCGCACCGCTCGACACTGTCGCAAAAGCGTTCAAGGACGCCGGCGTGGACATGAACAAGCCGGTCGTTACGAGCTGCGGCTCCGGCGTCACGGCTGCGATCCTCACCTTCGCGCTCGAAGCCAGCGGCAAGACCAAGAGCAAGCTCTATGACGGCTCGTGGGCCGAATGGGGCGCGCGCGCGGATCTGCCGGTGGTGAAAGACTAAGACCAGCGGCGCGGCAGGAGCACCCCGCAAGATGATCTACGAGGAATAATAATGTCCATGACTGAATTGTCGTCATCCGAACTGGAGCAGGTCTTCGCCAACGCGCTGAAGATGCACCAGTCCGGCAATCTCGATCAGGCCGAAAGCCTCTATGGACAGGTGATTGCGGCCGAGCCGCGCCATTTCGACGCCTTGAACCTGCTCGGCGTCATCGCGCTGCAGACCAATCGCGCAGAAAGAGCCGCCGAACTGCTTGGACGCGCAATAGCGGTCAGCGACAAGGTTGCCGACGTGCACAACAATATGGGTGAAGTTCATCGGCGGCTTGGCCGCGCTGACTCAGCGCTGACGCATTTCGAACGCGCCACGGAGATCGAGCCAACCTTCACCGCAGCCCGGCTCAATCTTGCCCGTATGCTGATCCTGGCCAACCGGCAAGACGAAGCATTGGCGCAATTCCGAAAAGTCCTAGAAAGCGAGCCAACCAATGTTCAGGCGAAATCAGCCATCGCCGACTGGCTGTATCTGAATGGCCAACTGAACGAAGCGGCGGCGAACTATCAGGAAACCATCATCGCCGCGCCAACCTTCGTTTCCGCGCAAGTGAACCTCGCTTCGATCAAGCTGGCGCAAGGCGACTTTGCCACCGCCCTGACGATCGCGATGCGGCTCCTGCAGAAGGAGACGCTCCCACAGGCTAGGCTGCTTTTCGCCGATTCACTTGCCGAATTGCGCCCCGTGCCGAACCAGCCCGAAATCCGCCGCTTCCTCACCGCCGCAATTCGCGAAACGTGGGCGCGTCCGTCGCGCCTTTCGGCGGCGGCTTCGACGCTGGCAAAAACAAACGTGGTCATTGCGAATTTGCTCGCAAGCATCAAAGCTCCAAACGCGAAAGAACTCGATGCCGGCGCGCTCCTTGCTCCACAATCAATCGCAGCCCTCGCCAACGACGGCCTGCTTATCGCGCATCTCGAAACGATGGAGATTGCGGACGTCGAACTCGAACGCGCGCTCACGGTCCTGCGTTTTCTGATTCTGAACCTGGCGGCGGCCGAAAATGCACCTATCGGCCCGGAACACATTCAGTTCTGCGCGGCGCTTGCGCGCCAGTGCTACATCAACAATTACGTTTTCACTACGTCGCAGATCGAGATTGATCTTGTCGCGCAACTGAAGACCGCGCTCACGCAATCAATCGCCAATGGGAAGCCTTTACGGCCGTTGATGATCATTGCATTCGCTGCGTACCGGCCGCTGCGCGATATTGCCGGTGCCGAAGCGCTGGCCAATGCTTCGTTGCCATCGCCCATCCAGGGGCTGGTCCAGCAGCAGGTTATCGAGCCTGCGACAGAGCAGAAACTGGCAGCGGCCCTTCCCGCGCTCACACCCATCGATGATGAAACCTCGCTCGCCGTCCGGCAGCAATACGAGGAAAGCCCCTATCCGACATGGGGCACGGTCGAACCTGTCATCGCCTCAAGCTTCGATGAACGCATGCAGCGCATGTTTCCGCTTACCTACGTTCCGATCGCGAAGGCCAATCCGGGCATTCTGATTGCTGGATGCGGGACCGGTCGGCAATCGATCGAAGCGGCGCTGTCCTTTCCAGATGCAAAGCTGCTTGCGATCGATCTCAGCCTCGCAAGTCTCGGATATGCCGCGCGAAAAACGCAGGAAATGGGAATTCGCAACCTCGAATACGCGCACGCGGATATTCTCAGGCTTTCAGACATCAGCACCGATTACGACGTGATCGAATCGTCCGGCGTGCTGCACCATTTGCGCGATCCGCTGCAGGGATGGGATGCCCTGCTGTCACGGCTGCGGCCGGGCGGGGCCATGCGTATTGGCCTCTACAGCAAGTCGGCAAGGCATAACGTCAACGTCGCGCGCGATTTCGTGCAAAAGGGCGGCTACCAGTCGACCCCTGAGGGCATTCGCGCGTGCCGGCAAACACTGGTCGCGAGCAAGGACCCGGCGCTTCAATGGATGACCTATTCAACCGACTTCTTCACCACCAGTTCGTGCCGTGACCTTCTGTTCCATGTTCAGGAACATCAATTCACGCTGCCTGAGATCAAGACCTATCTCGCGCGCAAAAATCTCACGCTTCTTGGGTTTGACAGTCTGCCGGCTGCATTTTTTACCGATTATCGTGCGAAATTTCCTGGTGACACCGCGATGACCAATCTCGATCACTGGCATTCGTTCGAGGAAAAACATCCGCAAATGTTCGGCGGGATGTATCAATTCTGGATTCAAAAGCCGCGCTGACAAATCTTTGAAGGCATCGATGCAAGAACATGCCGAGGTTACAGGCTTCTATCACGAGCAGACCGGCAGCATTGCCTACCTCGCCGCAGATCCTGCGACGCGCCACGCTGCGATCATCGATCCTGTTCTCGACTACGACGAAAAGGCGGGACGCATTTCCACACGGTCTGCCGACGCGATGGTCGCAGCTATTCACGAACGGTCACTGACCGTAGACTGGATTCTCGACACCCATCCGCACGCCGATCATTTCAGTGCCGCGCACTACCTGAAGGACAAGCTCGGCGCGCCGATGGCCATCGGCGAAAAAGTCGTCGCGGTGCAAGCGCTCTGGAAGAAGATCTACAACCTGCCTGAATTTCCTGCCGACGGTTCACAATGGGACCGGCTGTTCGCCGACGGCGAAATATTCAAAATCGGCTCGCTCGATGTCCGCGTGATGTTCTCGCCCGGCCATACACTCGCTTCGGTCAGCTACATCGTTGGCGATGCCGTATTCATGCACGATACGCTGTTTCAACCGGACAGTGGTACGGCGCGCACGGATTTTCCCGGCGCGGATACCGGCGCGCTTTACGATTCAATCATGACAATTCTTGCGCTGCCCGGCGAGACGCGCCTGTTCACCGGGCACGATTATCGCCCCGGCGGACGCCCGGCTGCATGGGAATCTACAATCGCGGCGCAGAAGCGCGCCAATATTCACTTCAAGGATAGCCCGTCGCGCGACACTTACATCGCGATGCGTCGGAAGCGCGACCAGACGCTGCCGATGCCGACGCTGATCCTGCATGCACTGCAGGTGAACATGCGCGGCGGCCGCCTGCCCTCGCCTGAGGACAATGGCCGCTCGTATCTGAAAATTCCGATTGGCGCGCTTTAGAGCATCGCCCCAAATGAAAATTCCGGTCAAACGGACCGGAATTCTCACGGGCTTCAGTTCTGTCGAATCCAGACGTCAGTGCAAAATCTGACTTAAGAACAGCTTGGTGCGCTCGTGTTTCGGGTGCGCGAAGAACTCATCGGGCTTGTTCATTTCCACGATCTGTCCGGCATCCATGAAAATGACGCGGTCGGCCACCTGGCGCGCAAATCCCATTTCGTGGGTCACGCACAGCATGGTCATGCCTGCGCTGGCCAGTT